>NZ_DATGTT010000053.1:0-60780 GCF_035301675.1 Lentibacillus sp.
TAGGCACGCCGCCAGCGTTCGTCCTGAGCCAAGATCAAACTCTCCAATAAAGTTTGAAATAAGATTGACACCGATCAATCTCTTTCATGGCTTGCTTTCAAATTGATACAGGGTTTTTGGTCTTCCGTCAAAAACAGATTCCGACGTCTGACCTCTACCTCTGACATCTTTGTCATACTGGTTGTTTTGTTCAGTTTTCAAGGAGCAAATTAACGCCATCTCTCACGACGGCATAAATATTATATCATCACCAACACCGGCTGTCAATAACTTTTCTTTCGTCTTTTCGCCTTAATGATGATCTTTAATGATGATTATTTTTTGTGGGCTGTTTTTCAACAGCACGATTTATATTACTATTCAAGATGATAAAAGTCAACGGTATATTAAAACAAAATTTAAATTTAATTATGGTAAATCATTCCCGAGTCCAGTTGCTAGATAATTATTTCTCCATTCCAGTTTTTCATGCCGCCTTCCATGCTTGAGACATTAAAGCCATGTTCATCCAAAAATGATGCTGCTGTCATACTCCGCTTGCCTGATCCGCATACAAAAACGTAATGCTTGCTTTTATCTAAATCATTTGTGGAATGCGGTATTTTTTCCAGTGGAATATGTTTGGCATCCTCAATCATACCTTGGGCAACTTCTGCATCCTCGCGAACATCCACTACTACCGTATTATCGTCTTCCTTCATCAGTTTTTTCACTTCATCAGGCGTTACTTCATTAATATGTTCCATATGTCTTCCTCCTCGGCAAGTATTTTCACTGCATCCATCATAACGTCTTAAATGAATAGTGTACAACTGTCCGGCACAAAATAGAGCAAGCGATGATTTGAGGTGAATGTATATGCGCAACATGATTCTGGCTGGTTTATTTGCACTGCTATTACCTGTTGTCATAGCTGCGGAGGAAAACAATGAACCAGCTGCACAGCAGTTTGCAGAATATGATCAGAAGTTGACAGGAGATTCCACAAAAGAACTGATTGAATTGAAAGGGAAACGCCTGGCACCTGACTCCGATTACTATGCTGAAATATGGGTGTCTGTTTCAAACAAAGATGGACAGGAATGGAAAATCCCTTATGAAGGCGGCTATGAGCCCGAATTAGAATTTTATGATCTTAATCATGACGGAGTGAATGATCTATTTTATCAGAGTGCGGCTGGTGGAAGCGGTGATTTGTACCATTATCACTTACATACGTTAAAAAATGATCGATTAGAAGAAATATCACTTCCAAAACAGGAGTTCATTAAAGCCAATTTTAAAGATAACTTTAAAGTTAAAATACAAATTGACTACGAACAGGAACCAAGTATCGTCGATGTAAAGGATCGATCTTCGGAATATGTGGAATTAGGCATCTATGATGAAAATGGCAGGGTTACTGAGAACACCTCACCGATGATTGCACCGATTTCATTTTTTGAGCCTGTTGAAATCAGTGAAGATAAGGGCTATGGGCTGAGAAGCCGCCAGCATGTCAGCGGTGCATATCAGGCAGATCAATTAGGTACTGTCGAAACATTATGGTATTACGAAAAAGGTGAATGGATTATCTTAAAAACAGAGTGGGTTCCGTCAGAATAAGAAATTCAAAAGGATCTCCGCCATACGAAACGGCGAGATCCTTTTTGAAATTTAGTTTGCTACGATATTCACTAATTTCCCGGGAACCACTATCACCTTGCGCACTGTTTTGCCTTCAACCAGTTCCTGGATCCGTTCATTTTCCATAGCTTGCTTTTCAAGTTCTTCTTTTGAAATGTCTTTGGCAACATTAATTTTAGCACGGACCTTGCCCATGATTTGTACGACGATTTCCACTTCGTCCTCAACGAGTTTGGATTCATCGTATTCCGGCCACTTCTCATAAGTGATTGTACCCTCGTGACCTAGCAGCTTCCACATTTCTTCAGATAAATGCGGGGCGACCGGGGAAAGCATTTTGGCAAACCCTTCAATGTGCACCTTAGGAATTTTTTCAGCTTTATAGCATTCATTTATGAACACCATTAATTGTGAAATTCCTGTATTAAAGTGCAGATTTTCAAAGTCTTCGGTTACCTTTTTCACTGTTTCATGATAAACCTTTTCAAGCGACGTTGCCTCATCTGTGTCCACAATTTTATCGGAAACTTCCCTTTGTTCATTTACAACCAGACGCCATACCCGGTCCAAAAAGCGCCGTGCACCATCAAGACCATTGGTTGACCAGGCAACATCCGCATCAAGCGGTCCCATAAACATTTCGTACAAACGCAGTGTATCTGCACCATGTGATCTCATGATATCGTCAGGGTTGACTACATTCCCTTTTGATTTACTCATTTTTTCATTGCCTTCCCCAAGAATCATGCCCTGATTAAACAGTTTCTTGAATGGTTCTTTTGTTGGCACGACACCAATGTCATACAAAAATTTGTGCCAGAACCGCGCATACAACAAATGAAGGACAGCATGCTCAGCGCCGCCGATATAAATGTCAACCGGAAGCCATTCTTTAAGCGCCTCCGGATCTGCCAGCTCGTCAGGATTATTTGAGTCGATGAACCTCAGGAAATACCAGCAGCTTCCGGCCCACTGCGGCATTGTATTCGTTTCGCGGCGGCCCTTCATGCCGGTTTCCGAATCAGTCACATTTACCCAATCACTGGTGGCAAGCGGTGATTCGCCCGTACCGGATGGTTTGACTTCATCCAATTCCGGCAGTTCAAGCGGCAAATCCTCTTCCGGAACAGCACTCATTGAACCGTCTTCCCAATGGATAATCGGGATTGGCTCTCCCCAATAACGCTGCCTGGAGAAAAGCCAGTCACGGAGACGATACGTTACTTTTCCTGATCCTTTTCCGCTCTCCTCAAGCCACTCAATCATCTTGGCTATGGCTTCATCTGTCTTCAGCCCGTTCAGAAAACCGGAATTCACATGTTCCCCATCATCAACGTAAGCTTCTTTGGAAAGGTCCCCGCCGGCAACCACTTCTGTAATCGGCAGTTCGAATTTTTGCGCAAACTCATAGTCACGCTGATCATGACCGGGAACTGCCATAATTGCCCCGCTGCCGTAGCTCATCAGGACGTAATCAGCAATCCAGATCGGCATTTTCTCATTGTTTGCCGGATTAATCGCGTATGCACCGGTAAATGCACCCGTTTTTTCCTTTGCCAAATCTGTGCGTTCCAAATCCGATTTTGTTTCGATTCCCTTCCAGTATGCATTAACTTTTTCCTGCTGTTCAGGAGTTACAATTTTTTCGACAAGCGGATGTTCCGGTGCAAATACGGCATACGTCGCGCCGAACAATGTATCCGGTCGTGTTGTGAACGCAGTGAATTGCTCATCATATCCAGCGATATCAAACGTAATTTCAGCGCCCTCAGAACGGCCAATCCAATTGCGCTGCATATCTTTAATACTTTCCGGCCAATCCAAATCCTCCAGATCTTCCAGTAGACGATCAGCATACGCTGTAATCCTCAGTATCCATTGTTTCATCGGTTTTCGGACAACCGGATGACCGCCCCGTTCACTTTTACCGTCAATCACTTCCTCATTTGCCAGGACGGTACCAAGTGCCGGGCACCAGTTAACCGGAATCTCATCCATATAGGCAAGACCTTTTTCGTAAAGTTTCGTGAAAATCCATTGTGTCCATTTATAATAGCTCGGATCGGTTGTATTGATTTCACGATTCCAGTCGTAAGAAAAACCAAGCTCCTTAATTTGCCGTTTAAATGTCGCGATGTTGTGCTCGGTAAATTCAGCCGGACTGTTGCCGGTATCGATCGCATATTGTTCCGCCGGCAGCCCAAATGCATCCCAGCCCATCGGATGCAGCACTTCATATCCCTGCATCCGCTTCATCCGGGAATAAATATCCGTTGCCGTATAGCCTTCAGGATGCCCGACATGCAGACCGGCGCCTGACGGATACGGGAACATATCCAGCGCATACACTTTTTCTTTTTCTGAGAAGGTATCTGTTTTAAATGTTTTATGTTCAGCCCAATGATTCTGCCATTTTTTCTCGATTTCCTGATGGTTAAAACTCATGAAAATTTCCTCCTATTTATTTGTAAAATCAAAGTTGCAAGTGCCTTAAGTCAAACATGCCAGAGCAGGTTGTTATTCGCTTTTAACTGATATATACAGTAACAAATTATAACTTTTTTGATAAAAAAACTCCTCATCCCAAAAACAAGGGACGAGAAGTTTATCTCCCGCGGTACCACCCAAATTAGTGCACTGATTGCACTCACTTGATTCCTTAACGCGGATCTGACGGCAAAAGACTACTGACGTTCATCCCTGCAACTTAAAGGTGAGTTCACAAACTCTCAGGGACAGTTTACACCAACCACTGCCTCGCTTTACCTGTGGGAGTTTATTACTGAGCCTTTTCTTAGTCGTTCATTTCTGTATAATTTGCAGTTTAACCAATGTGAAAGGCTTTGTCAAGATATGACAGTGCCCATCCTTTCCAATGTTTTGCTTTCATGCTAAACTATTATGAAAGCTACTGCTTATTAAGGAGCACTGACAATCATGATAAAGGGTATCATACATTACGCACATCATTTAATGAAAGAGGCCGTCAACCAAGGTGATACGGTTATTGACGCAACTTGCGGAAACGGACACGACACGCTTTTCCTCAGCCGGCTTGTCGGTGAGAGCGGGCACGTATTCGGATTTGATATTCAGGAGCAGGCAATAGCCAATACCAAGTACCGCCTTGACCAAAACAACAGAACGAACACAACGGTTATTAAGGATAGCCACAGCAATTTCGTGCATCATATACCGATTGATAAATTAACCAGGCTGGGCGGCGCAATTTTTAACCTGGGTTATCTCCCGGGCAGCGACAAATCCGTCATTACCCGGAGTGAGACAACAATATTAGCGATCGAAGGCATCCTCTCACACCTTAAGCAAAACGGCATTGTTGTCCTCGTGGTGTACCACGGGCACGAAGGCGGGGATCTGGAGCGAGAACAGCTGATGCGCTATGTGCGCCTTTTAGACCAAAAACAGTACCACGTCCTGTACTATGGTTTTATCAACCAGAAGAATGATCCGCCGTTCATACTGGCCATTCAAAAAAAGAATTAATAGAGAAGTTGTTCAAAAAGTCCGATAAAAATGAGACTTCGAATATCTTCGTTGGCTTTGAACACGCACTAATACAATCAAACCCGGATTTTAGGTCCGGGTTTTAGTCATTCGGTGATAAAGTTTTGTATTCCAATGAAAAAAGCGCGCTTTGTATCCGCTTATCCGCAATAATTCATCGGTTGTTTCCAGTCCGTTTTCAAGCTCTTTCACTTTTGGATCCCCAAGATAAAGTCCGACAAGGCCATGATGTATCATCTCATGAAAACGGCGGTTCGGCAGCTGCTGCACATGCGAATCCGCCTGTTTGATAAAGTAAATAAGTCGTTTTCTCATCAGTTCCAGGCTATCATAGAAACTGCAGAAATTTAAATCATCTTCACGTCTGTCCTCTTCCTGATCAATATAATAATCCAACAGTATATGCAATCCCTGCATAAACGGAAAGTAGCTGTCAGTAATTTTATTAGCCAGTGCAACCGTCATTTTTCCGCCTAATGCATAAGAGACAAGACAAAATATCCCCAGTGTCGATCCTGAAGCCGCAGAATATTCATACCAATACAGCGGCGAGTCATCGGTATTGGCCTCATACCAGCCAACGAGCCTTGGGACCCGCTCTTCCAATTTCACATGTTTATGTACCTGCAAATCCCCATACAGGTTCTCGAGTTCCTGTAAATGTTCCCGGATAATACCAAAGGCATCCAAATGCCGCATTGTTTTTTGGCATGTCCGGACCAGATCGGCTAAATATTCACCATCCCTCTGTTCTGAACGCAGCGCGTAATAATGCTGAATTGGTTTTTTCCTGCTGAGCGCATCGGACATTGCTTCGTGGAGCAGTCGAAAATCATTCGGATCCAGCGACGTGCTCCGGTCGCACAGGTTGTCCAAATAGTCACTGATTGTCTGGTAGGCGACAATAAAACGGATTGCCTCCTGCCATCTGCAGCCGGCCAGCAAGGCATATACTGCTCCGCCCAGACAATGGAATCGCTTTGAATCAATACTTGCCAGTGCCTGCTGCCGCAATTCTTCATCAGGTATTTCACCAGCACGTTTCTGCCAAAAGTCGAGTTCCGCATTAACCAATGGAAAGATTTTACGGTAAACTTCCGCCATTAATGTAAATGGTGTTTTGGGTATGCTGTATGCCAACACCCATTCCTCCGATCAATCGATTCAAGAAATTGTTCAAATAGTCCGGTAAAAATGACACGTCGAAATTCTTTGTTGGCTTGTTTTTGTGCTGCTCATGAATTTAAATGCATACATTCCGCCCGCCAAAACTACGCCGCCTCGAACTTCTCGGTCTTTTTATCCTCTTTTTGAACAAACACTTCAAATCAGAAAAATTTGCTATACTGTATATATCACCATATTTTAAAGGGGGATTCAAATGATTCAGCCATATAAAAACAAACAGCCCGACATTCATCGCTCCGCTTTTATAGCAGATGACGCCGATGTCATTGGTGATGTGACAATCGGTGAACAATCAAGCATATGGTTCAAAACCGTCATCCGGGGAGATGTGGCACCGACAAAAATCGGTAAAGGTGTCAACATTCAGGATTTATCCCTTGTTCACCAAAGCCCGGACTTGCCGGTAACGGTAGAAGATTATGTCACCGCCGGCCATCAGGTGACACTCCATGGATGCACGGTCCGCGAGCACGCCCTGATCGGCATGGGTTCCATCATCCTCGATGGTGCCGAAGTCGGGGAGCATGCGTTTATCGGCGCCGGAAGCCTTGTACCGCCGGGCAAGAAAATTCCGCCGCGCTCGCTCGCATTAGGCAGACCCGCCAAAGTGGTCAGGGAATTGACCGACGAAGACTATCAGGAGATGGAGCGCGTCTATAAAACATATATGGAAAAAGGCCAGTACTATAAAATGAATCAGCAGCCGCCGGTTTGACTGATTGATCTTAGTGCTCGAAAAGCAGGCGATAACGGCTCAACGCCGCCATCGCCTGCTTTTAAACTTTATGATTTTTACGCTTCCGGTATAACTGATGCAACCCCCGGATCGGGCTGGCTCAATTCATTCGTATCAAATTTCTTCTCCACAAAAATTTGATGCCACAGCATAAACATGAGAACCGTCCATAGTTTACGGCTATAATCTCCTTTACCCTGACAATGGGCTTCAAGCAAATCCAGAACATATGACTTGTACAGCAGATGATCGGTCTCGCTTTCATGAATCAGCTTTTTCGCCCAGTCGTGCAGCTCACTCTTCAGCCAGTGACGGATTGGCACAGGGAAGCCAAGTTTTTTCCGGTCCAGCACGTGGTCCGGAATAATCCCGCGGGAAGCTTCACGCAAAATACTTTTCGTAGTGCCATTGGCAATCTTCATATCAACAGGTATGCCACTGGCTACCCGGAATACTTCCTTATCCAAAAATGGAACACGAAGTTCAAGCGAATTTGCCATTGTCATTCGATCCGCTTTTAATAAAATATCGCCGCGAAGCCATGTGTGGATATCAACATACTGCATCTGGCCTACAAGCGGATAATCACTGACATAGTCAAACAGACCCGCCGTTATTTGCTGATATCCTAATTCCTGCTTCCAGCCTTTCAACAGACCCTCTTTCTCCTGCTCCTCAAATATTTTGGCATTCCCGATATAACGCTCACGCAATGGGGTTGTACCGCGTTCAAGAAAGCTTTTGCCGCGAACACCTTCAGGGATCGTCTCAGCTACCCTTGCCAGAAGATTTTTCGCCGGACCCGGTATCGACTGAAACATTTTCAATGATTCCGGTTCACGATAAATGTTGTATCCGCCGAACAACTCATCAGATCCTTCGCCAGAGAGTGTGACCGTTACATGTTTACGCGCCTCGCGTGATACGAAATACAGCGGGATGCACGCCGGATCTGCCAGAGGATCGTCCATATGCCACATGATTTTCGGAAGTTTCTCTACAAATTCCTGAGGTGAAATAATATATGATATATTTTCGACTTCCAGTTTATCGGCGGTTTCTTTTGCGACATCGACTTCCGAATAGCCTTCGCGTTCAAACCCGACCGAAAATGTCTTGATATTCGGGTTGAATTCTTTGGCCATTGCTACTATAAGCGTCGAATCGATACCGCCGGATAAAAATGAACCGACCGGCACATCACTGCGCATATGCACTTTCACCGAATCATACATGACATCCTGAATGCGGTTGATCCAGTTCTGCTTTTCCATCAGTACCGGGGTGAACGTCGCGTGCCAATAGCGGTGGAAAGAAATGGGCTGAGCCGGTTTTTTCACAAAATAATGACCAGCTTCAGCTTTTTTGATTCCCTCTGTCATCGTCAAAGGCTCCGGAACATATTGAAAACTCAGGTAATGCTGCAGCGCTTCCGGGGCGACCGCTTCATTTTCCATCATTAATGTCAAACTCTTTTTTTCTGAGGCGAACACTGTTCCGTCTTTTGTTTCCCGGTAAAATAAAGGCTTAATGCCAAACGGATCACGTGCGCCATACATTGTTTCCTCTTGTTTGTCCCACAATAGGATAGAGAACATGCCGCGCAAATGTCGAAATGCCTGCTCTTTGTGCTTTGCAAATAATGCAGCAATCACTTCCGCATCCGATTCTATGGTAAAACTGAAGCCCTGTTCCATTAAATCATTGCGCAGCTCAATATAATTATAGATTTCACCATTAAAGATAAGCCAAATTTTATCATCATTATAACTTAACGGCTGTGCACCGCTGTCAATATCAATGATGCTCAGCCGCCTGAATCCGAACGAAACATATTCATCATGGTAATACCCTTCATCATCAGGTCCTCTTTGAAACATCACATTGTTTTGATTTTTAAAATTGTTTTGCTGCTGATCATTTGGTGCTATGGGATTATTTCGGAGCATACCGATAAAACCACACATAATTTATCCCCCTCTTTCTCTTTCATACCTCTTTAGAACCATTAAAAAATTATACCATAATTAAATAGTATATAGATGGTTGGAATTGTTTTTTAAAGAAATTATCATTTCTGATATATACTTATTTTCAGACACCCCTCGGGTCGTAGATAGCTGACGATCCCCTTCTTTATAGTTTCAGTTTTGACAAGAATTTCCTGGCTGATGACGAAAAAAAATGCGGTTTCGCCCGCACTTTTTTAGATTCCTTATCATCCCTCATGCACCAATGCCTGAAGTTCTTCAAGCTTATCTGTCTTTTCCCACGGGAACAGCGTATCTGTTCTGCCAAAATGACCGTATGCAGCAGTATTTTTAAAGATTGGCTTTTTCAAATCAAGCATCCGGATAATACCGGCCGGACGGAGGTCAAACACTTTCCGGATTGCCTTTGCGAGTTCATCTTCACTGACACTACCCGTACCGAATGTATCAACGGAAATTGATACCGGTTCAGCTACGCCAATTGCATAGGCCAGCTGGACTTCACATGTTTTGGCCAGTTCAGCAGCTACAATATTTTTGGCAACATAACGTGCTGCATATGCGGCGGAGCGATCGACTTTTGTATAATCCTTGCCGCTGAATGCACCACCGCCGTGACGGGCATAGCCGCCATATGTGTCAACAATAACTTTTCTTCCAGTCATTCCGGCATCGCCCTGTGGTCCGCCGATAACAAACCTGCCTGTCGGATTAATGATGTATTTCGTTGTTTCATCCAGAAGATTTGCCGGTACAGTCGGTCGAATAACATGCTCAATCATGTCTTTCTCAATTTGTTCTGCCGATGCTTCCTGGTGATGCTGGGTTGAAATAACGATCGTATCAACGCGTACCGGGATATCATGTTCATCATATTCGACTGTCACTTGTGTTTTCCCGTCAGGCCGCAGATAATCCAAGACGCCCTCTTTCCGGACATCTGCAAGCCGTTTTGCCAGTTTATGTGACAGCGAAATCGGCAGCGGCATCAGCTCTTCTGTTTCGTTGCAGGCAAAGCCGAACATCAATCCCTGGTCACCTGCACCAATCGAAGCAATTTCTTCATCGCTCATTTTTCCCTGACGTTCTTCCAAAGCTGTATCAACTCCGCCGGCAATGTCAGGTGATTGTTCATCAATCGCCGTAAGAACGGCACATGTTTCAGCATCAAAGCCGTATTTTGCCCGGGTATAGCCGATGTCTTTAATGGTCTGCCTGACAATCGATGGAATATCCACATATGTCGTTGTTGTGATCTCTCCCGCTACAAGTACCATCCCTGTCGTAACAGTTGTTTCACACGCAACCCTTGCATTTGGATCTTTTGCTAGTATTTCATCCAGTATCGCATCTGAAATCTGATCACAAATTTTATCAGGATGACCTTCCGTCACTGATTCAGATGTGAACAAACGACGTTTTACAGCCATGTGGCCATATCCTCCCTTAAATCTGTGGTACGGAACTCTTTTTCAGTGTATTTTACAATCATTTAACTTCTGAAAGTACGTGTTCAAAAAGGAGGATAACAACGAGAAATTCAATGTGCCATTGTAACCGGACTTTTTGAACATCCTTTAAAAACAAAAAAACCTTTCCTGCATCAAGAGGAAAGGAACCTGAGGCCTTTCGCTCTTATTGTTCAAGGAATGATCCTTGCACCAGATTAGCACCTTTTCACATTGCGTGATGGTTGCCGGGCTTCATCGGGTCTGTCCCTCCACCAACTCTGAATAAGAGAGTATCCGCTCGCAAATAATGGTACCGAAAAGCGTATGCGATGTCAACTGTTTTCATGAGCACAGACAACATTCACATGAAAATTTCATATAATTAATTAATAAAATAGTATGGACTAATTTACGGAATGTGTTATACTAATATCAAATTAAGTCATCAAGTCGAGTTTCGATTGAATTTACTAAAAGGCAGGTATCAAAAATGAAAACAAAAGAAGATGCACTTGTAACGAAAGAATTGCTGACTCATTCTAATATACAGACGAACCTTGCAGTACCAACATTGGTCGAGAAAATCCTTGAACGGAACGAAGCGACTTTGAGTGCCACCGGTGCAGTCTGCGCCTCTACAGGGATGTATACCGGTCGTTCGCCAAAGGATAAATTCATTGTGCAGGACGATATTTGTGAAGACTTTATTGAATGGGGTGATGTCAACCGCCCTATCGATGAAGAATCCTTCGATAACCTTTTCAGAAAGGTTACCGCTTATTTGCACGACAAAAATGAGCTTTTTCATTTCAGAGGGTTCGCTGGTGCCGATCCGAACCATCGTCTGCCAATTGAGGTGATCAATGAATATGCATGGCACAATTTATTTGCCCGGCAGCTGTTTATCACACCTACAGATGAAGAGTTTGCTGCGCATCAATCCGATTTCACCGTTATCTACGCACCAACATACAAGGCAGATCCGGCAGTAGATGGCACGAATTCCGAAACATTTATTCTTGTTTCATTTAAAAAACGGATTGTCCTGATCGGTGGAACCCAATATGCCGGTGAAATCAAAAAATCAATTTTTTCCGTCATGAACTATATTCTGCCGCAAAACAATATTTTGTCTATGCACTGCTCGGCAAACGTCGGTCAGGAAGGTGATGTTGCATTATTCTTCGGGCTTTCCGGAACAGGCAAAACAACCCTTTCAGCAGACCCTTATCGCCGTCTGATCGGTGACGATGAACACGGGTGGAGTTCAAATGGTGTCTTCAACATTGAAGGCGGATGCTATGCCAAGTGTATCAACCTGTCGCAGAAAAAAGAACCGCAGATTTACAACGCAATCCGCTTTGGCTCTGTGCTGGAAAACGTCATCCTTGATGAATCATCCCGTGAACCGGACTATGACGACACATCACTGACAGAGAATACGCGTGCAGCCTATCCGCTCGAAAATATTGACAATATCGTGTCGCCGAGTATAGCCGGTCATCCGAATACGATTATTTTCCTGACGGCTGATGCCTCCGGTACACTGCCGCCAATCAGCAGACTGACCAAAGAACAGGCCATGTATCATTTCCTGAGCGGCTATACGAGCAAACTTGCCGGTACGGAACGAGGCGTGACACAGCCGCAAGCAACTTTTTCGGCTTGTTTTGGTTCGCCATTCCTGCCGCTGGCTCCAGCAACATATGCTGAAATGCTCGGTGAAAAAATTGACCAGTACAATTCCAGTGTCTTTCTTGTCAACACCGGCTGGACCGGTGGATCATATGGTGTCGGGCAGCGTATGAAACTTTCTTACACCCGTGCCATGGTGCATTCCGCATTGGAAGGTGAACTGAACAATATCGAAACCGTTACGGACGATATTTTCGGACTTGAAGCACCAATGCATGTACCCGGTGTCCCGGATGAAGTGCTTGTACCCCGGAATACCTGGGCTGATAAAGAAGCGTATGATGCTGAAGCAAAAGCCTTGGCGATGAAATTTCACGAAAACTTCAGCAAATTCAACCACGCAAGTGAAGAAATCCGGAATGCAGGTCCGATTTACAAGGGCTGATTGAAAGCCATCTTAATTTACAGTTTCCTCATCCCAAAGGATTTAACATATGAAGGAAAATATCGGCAGCTCTATGCTGACAGCCGGTCTCATTATTGGGGGCCGGTTTTTTGTTTGAACACGCACTTATATGGGCATTCACACATTGTTTCTGGGCGCATAAACTATGTTGACATAACACTATTATTATGCGAAAGGGACGAATATTGATGAAAAAGCGTTTCTTTATTGCTTTATTTTCAAGTCTGCTGCTTATCACTGTATCAGCCTGCGGATCCGGCAGTGAAGCATCGAACATTAAATTAGCTGAAGTGACACGCTCAATCTTCTATGCGCCGCAATATGTAGCGATTGAAAAAGGCTTTTTTGAAGAAGAAGGTATCAGTATTGAGCTTCAGACTACATGGGGTGGCGATAAAACCATGACAGCATTGCTGTCGGATGGCGCAGATGTTGCCCTTGTCGGATCAGAAACGTCCATTTATGTTCAGGCACAAGGATCAAAAGACAAAGTCATTAACTTTGCCCAATTAACCCAGACAGACGGGACATTTCTGGTCGCCAAGGAACCAAAGCCTGATTTCGAATGGGAAAATCTTAAAGACAGTACATTTCTCGGGCAGCGTGTCGGCGGCATGCCACAGATGGTCGGAGAATACGTTTTGAAACAACATGGCATTGATCCGCACGCCGATTTAAACTTAATTCAAAATGTTGATTTCGCCAATATCCCGGGTGCATTTGCTTCCGGTGATGCCGAATATGTCCAGTTATTTGAACCAACGGCAAGCACATTTGAAAAAGAAGGAAAAGGGCATATAGTCGCCTCCTTTGGGAAGGAATCAGGCCACGTTCCATATACAACTTTTATGACAAAAGAAAGCTTTATGAACAATAGCCCGGAAACAATCAAGCATTTTACAAAGGCAGTCCATAAAGCACAAAACTGGGTTCAGGAAAACAGTGCAGAAGACATCGCTGAAGTGATTCAGCCTTATTTTAAAGACACAGAAATGGAGATGCTTGCAACTTCCATAGAACGCTATAAAAACCAGGGATCGTTCGCCACTGATCCGATTCTTGATAAAGAGGAATGGAATAACCTGAAAAACATTATGGATGAAGCCGGAGAATTACCGGAGGATATTCCATATGATGACCTTGTCAACACTAAAATTGCTGAGGAAGTCATAGGCAACTAAGGAGGAGCACATATGTCATTTCTTACCTTGGATCATGTGTCCCATCATTATTTCTCCAAAAAGAATTATACAAAAGCACTTGACAGCATATCCTTTTCGATAAATGAAGGTGAGTTTATTGCACTCCTAGGTCCGAGTGGATGCGGTAAATCAACGATACTCTCCATCATCGCAGGTATTGTCGAACACACCACAGGCAAGATTTATGTCAATAAACAGCTTTTGCATGAAGCTGAACTGGATATCGGGTATATGCTGCAGCAGGACTATTTATTCCCGTGGAAATCGATTATTGATAATGTCCTGATCGGACCGAAAATCAGTCACGATAAGACGAAAGAAACGAAAGAGAACGCAGTCGATTTATTGAACCAGGTAGGGTTGTCAGATATTACCGAAGCCTATCCGGATTCTCTTTCCGGAGGGATGAGGCAGCGAGTCGCTCTCGTGCGCACTTTAATCACCAATCCCAAAATATTATTACTGGATGAACCTTTTTCAGCGCTTGATTATCAAACAAAATTAAAATTGGAAGATCTGGTCTGGGAACTCCTCCGTTTATACAGTAAAACGTCCATTCTTGTGACACATGATATCGGTGAAGCCATTGCAATGAGCGACCGGATTATGCTGATGGATACAAACCCGGGATCGATTGCCAAAACATTTGAAGTACCTGTTGAACTGCGTCATGAAAAGCCCTTTCTAGTACGCCGGCACCCAAAATATCAAATTTTATTCGATAAAGTTTGGGAAGAATTAAATAAAAACGAGCCGAACGCGCCGCAATCCAAGGTGGTGGAATCGCCAAATGAAACATGAATCCGATCAGCAGCTGTTTGAAAATTACCAGCACAATTTAAAACGTGAGAAAAAATTCGTTTTTAGCTGGCAGATAATCATATTAGTTTCATTTTTCGGTTTTTGGGAATTGGCCAGCAGCATGTATTGGATCGATCCTTTAATATTCAGCTCGCCTTCTGAGATTTACAGTGTACTGTCAGATAAATTTTTAGACGGGTCGATGTTTACACATCTTCAGGTGACACTGCTTGAAACGGTTTTAGGGTTTCTGATCGGGACTATTCTGGGCATTGTCATGGCGACCGTCTTATGGTCATCCAAACGTTTCTCCAGCATTATGGACCCTTACCTGGTCGTCATGAACGCCATGCCCAAAGTTGCATTGGGGCCGATCATCATCGTTGCCATGGGACCGGGCTATTTATCGATTATTACGATGGGCGCAATTATCTCAGTTGTTATCACAACACTTGTTGTCTATTCTGCATTCAGGGAAGTCGATCCAAACTATATAAAGGTTTTGAAAAGCTTCAAAGCTAAGCGCAGTCAGATTTTCAAGGAAGCTGTCTTCCCTGCTGCCATTCCGTCTATGATTTCGACGTTAAAAGTTAATGTGGGGCTGTCCTGGGTAGGTGTCGTCGTCGGGGAATTCCTTGTGTCCAAAGAAGGGCTTGGTTATTTAATCGTTTACGGCTTCCAAGTATTTGACTTTTCACTTGTTATGTCCAGCTTAATTCTCATCGCCATTTTTGCAGCAGTGATGTATAAAATTGTTGAGCGTATTGAGGCATTTCTGATTAAGCACAGCAGATAACCGATAAGGGGGAACGGGTGTCTTATCACCTGTTCCCCTTGCATTCTCTTCCGATGAAATTTATACAATGTTTCAAAACGTCATCTTTCATAATAAAACTGTATTGTATATTTCGCTTAACGTTCACAGGAATGTGGGCGAGCTGAATCGGCCCGTCTGTCTCGTAATATGTTTCCCGCGCAGTCAGTTTGTCTATTTCCGCAAAGTAGACGTTCTTTATGATTGTACCACCTTTGCCGGCGACAATGTATTGTGCAACATATCGTATGGATTCAACCGTTCCCCCGGTCTCTTCCATCACTTCCCGGATCGCCGCCTCTTTTGCGGTTTCATTTTTTTCAACCTTGCCGCCCGGGAATTCAAGCCCGCGTTCCCTGTGCTTCGTCAACAGCCAATTATTTTGATAGCGGCATATGACCCATACGTGTTTCGGGTTCCGGGAAAAAGGATGATCATCAAATGATAATGTTACCTCATTGCGATAAAAGTCTATAAATCGATACATTTTTTCAACTGCTTTCATCATTCGTTCATTTTAATTATGATTAATATTTGATATTTTCCATTGGTTGTTTTCCCATGTGAATTCAAATTTTACTGAGTAGGTTCCGTACAAGTCTGACTTATTCTTTTGGATAACGAGTACCGTGTTATTATCTTGTTTAATCATATCATAGTCATTATTTTCTTGAAACCATGGCGGGGTCTCTGTCGGTTTAATATATAAACCATCCGTCCGCTCTTTAAAATAAAACCCGACATATTCTGCAGCTACTTCATTGGAGGCTATCTTTTCAAATTCTTTCAGTAATGCATTTTTTGTACTATAGTGGATCACTTTATTACTATCATCCGTCTCCTGTAAAAGCTTGTCCATAAACGCACCTGTCAGTGAGACAATTTGTTCATGGGAAAGTTCCTGTTTAAGCTCAGGCTTCTCAATTTCCTTTCCTTTTGACAATGCTGCTTTCGACGATTCGTGACTTTGAGAAGGCTTATTCGCTGACACGGTTTGCTGTGTTGTTGATGACATGATGACAGATAAGGAAAGTGTGATGGCAATTCCGGTCACTAAGCTTATATATTTGATACCGCTGTTTTTAAACATATGTGTTACTCCTCTCTGTTTAATCTATAAGCTCCTTATGGTATATTATTCCTCCTTTGCCAGCCTGCCTAAACTTAAAAAAACAGGAATAAGATCGGTTTCTTATCCCTGTTTTTCATCATAGATGGTTATCTGTTAATATGCCTATATCCTCAATATGCTGTTTTGTTTCTTTATCGCCAAGATCATAAATCATTTGAAATGCCTCTGTTACACCGGCATCATAATCATCATTTGGCTTATCATTATGATATGGCATGATGGGAACATGGGCACGGAAAAAAGCCCGCATATCCGAATCATGCATCCCATCCAGTTTGCCCCTTAGAATCCTTATCTCATCATCAGTCGCGTAAATAATAAATTCATCATTATTGTCATATTTGATCCGAGAAATTTCCTGGCTTCCCAGATTGACATAATATTTATTTTTCATTATCAAGCACCTCCCGCTATTAATTTGCCTCAAACGGAAGGATTATATAAGCAAATCCCGCCAGTCAGTTCATACCAGCGGGAATCATTTATCATTCTCAGTTGGCAGTGGACTGTTGAAGACCGGTTTTTTCAGCAAATATACAGCGCCCTCTTCCATGCGGGATGCACATCGGTGTTCCGAACATTGGATCAAATGTTACATCGCACTTCATTTGAAATACTTCATGCACCAGCTTGCACGTTACAATTTCTTCCGGGCGCCCCTGAGCAAAAATATCTTTATCTTTGATTGCAACAATGTGATGTGCATAACGGCAAGCCAGATTTAAATCGTGCAATACCATGACAACCGTACGACCATCTTTTTCATTCAGATCAAACAACAGGTCAAGGACATCAATCTGGTGTGTCATATCCAGATACGTCGTCGGTTCATCAAGCAGAATGGTGTCCGTTTCCTGGGCAAGCGTCATAGCAATCCATGCACGCTGGCGCTGCCCTCCTGATAACGAATCAACCGGGCGATCCTTATATTCCAGCATATTTGTTGCATCGAGTGCATTATGAACAGCGTTTTCATCTTCTTCTGACCATTGCTTTAAAAAACCGCGATAGGGATGTCTTCCCTGCTTAACCAGTTCCATAACGCTCAGGCCATCAGGTGTTGCCGGACCTTGCGGCAAAATGGAAAGCTCTTTTGCCACATCTTTCGTGCCCATTCTGGCAATATTTTCCCCATCAAGCACAACACCGCCGCCTTTTGGCTTCAGCAAGCGCGCCAGCGAACGAAGCAATGTGGATTTTCCACAGCCATTACTGCCGATAAAGACGGTGATTTCGCCTTTGGGAATGGTTATGTTTAAGTCATCGATTATTATGTCGTCCCCATATCCGAGTGTCAAGTCCTTCGCTGATAACGTCTGCATCGGAACCTCTCCCTGTGTCATACATAATCTTACCCTAATATATCACAAGCATATCATAAACGCATATGCAAAATTTATATGTTCTAATTACAGTCTATTTGGTTTTTAGCTGTAAGTCAATGACTTTGAAAATCATTATCAATAAGACAATCCTGTAATTTGTGCCGTACTAATTTATTTGATGCGTTTCGCGGCAGATTATCCAAAAAATAAATTTCTTTTGGCACTTTATACCCGGCAAGATGATTTTTAGCAAACGCCAAAATATCATCCGTCGAAATAGTCGGATGCTCGACTGCAACGAAAGCTACCGGAATCTGACCCCATTTCTCATGCGCCTTACCGATAACGCCGGCTTCACGAATACCTTCCATCGCCGACAGCACCTTTTCAATTTCAGTCGGGTAAATATTTTCAGCCCCGGAAATAATCAAATCCTTTCGCCGGTCCACGACATATAAAAAACCTTCCCGATCTGTATAGCCCAGATCTCCGGTTGCCAGCCAACCATCTTTAATGGATTTTTTAGTCGCCTCTGCATTATTGAAATAACCCTTAGTGACCATTGGCCCTTTAACATAAATTTCTCCGACCCGGCCGTCCGGTGCATTTATTTTCAATTGAGCCGGAAATAAAGGTTTCCCGGATGAACCTATTTTTTCCAGTGCTTTGACCGGGCTGAGGGTCACGATTTGTGACGATGTTTCCGTCATCCCGTATGACTGAAAAACGGGCATTTGACGGGCTTTCGCCTTCTCAAGCAATGACTCGGGTGCTGGACCGCCGCCTAGCAGCAAACATCTGAGTGTATCAGGATATCGGTCATCACTCAGCTGATTGATGAGATCCTTGACCATCATTGTGACAACAGACGCAATGGTGACACCTTTATTCATAAGTGCCTCATGGAATTGTTGTTTATCATAGTTTTCCAGCATGTAAACCGGGATGCCATAAATGACACTCCGCAGTAAAATCGATAAACCGCTGACATGGAACATAGGGACAGCCGCAAGCCATTTATCCTGTTTGCTAAGTCCGAGGTTCAGCATTGATCCGGCAGCACTCCACCAGTGGTTGCCGTATGTATGGACGACACCTTTGGGAAAACCGGTCGTGCCTGAGGTGTAAATAATCGTGAACGTCTCATCCAGATTTATCTCCGAGCTAAGTTCGCCTTGTTGTCCATGGAGCTTCCAGACATCAGAAAATAACGCTGTTTTTGAGTCAAGCTCTCTGTCGTCCTCCTGTACCAGTACAAATTCTACACCGGCATCGCTGAGCTGATATTCCAATTCCTGTTTCGTCAGCCGGATATTAAGCAAAACTCCCACAGCTTTCAGATAGGTTAATGCATGAATGGCAATCACCATATCGATGTGATTAGTTGACAGAATGCCAATCTTTGACCCTGCACGGACTCCCAGCATTCGCAACTTTCTGGCGAATAACTGGCTTCTTTCCTTTAGCTCCAAAAACGTATATGTTGTTCCATCTGCCAATTCAATGGCTGTTTGTTTAGGCGCAAGATCAGCCTGTTTTGACAGCCAATGCGGAATGATTTCGGCCATAACGACTACCTGCTTTCGTGATTAAAATGATAAGATTATGTGTATTGTGCAGCCAGGGAGTAATCTCTCGGATGTTTTAGCGGATTTTAAGTGCATGATGTGCACTGAGAAGACGTCTGTCCCACATTTTAGTGTCCGAGAACCCGCATTCGAAAAACCTTTGCCTGACTGCAGCAAAGGTTTTTTCAAATTGAGTATTACGGAAAGCGCGGGAATTGTTTGAAGTCCGGTTTCCGTTTTTCTTTAAACGCATCGCGACCCTCTTTAGCTTCATCGGTCGTATAATAAAGCAATGTCGCATCGCCGCCCATTTGCTGCAGTCCGGCAAGACCGTCTGTATCAGCATTGAATGAAGCTTTCAGGAAGCGCAGAGCAGTTGGTGATTTTTCCAGCATTTCTCCACACCATTGCAATGTTTCTTCTTCCAGTTTTTCAAGCGGTACAACTGTGTTGACCAGTCCCATTTCATATGCTTCCTCAGCACTGTACTGTCGGCACAGATACCAGATTTCCCGGGCCCGTTTATGACCGACCATGCGTGCCAGCATGCCGGCACCGTACCCTGCATCAAAACTTCCCACTTTCGGACCGGTCTGGCCGAAGACGGCATTATCAGCAGCAATTGTCAAATCACAAACGACATGCAACACATGACCGCCGCCGATTGCATAGCCGGAAACCATCGCTACGACAGGTTTTGGAATTGTACGCATAAGACGTTGCAGATCGAGAACATTTAAGCGTGGAACTTGGTCGTCGCCAACATATCCGCCATGTCCTCTTACAGATTGATCGCCGCCGGAACAAAATGCCTTGTCTCCTGCGCCGGCCAAAATAATGACTCCGATCGTGGAATCGTCACGTGCATCCGCGAATGCGTCAATCATTTCATTAACGGTAAGCGGTGTAAATGCATTGTGTTTTTCCGGACGATTCATGGTCACCTTTGCAATACCATCTGATTTTTCATAAATAATTTCTTCATACTTTTTCACTTCTTCCCATTGTACAGTCATTGTTTTCCTCCTTTGATTTTGGCTATACACCATTTTTAGACAGATTGTAAAAATCCAATTACTATTTTACCAAAAATCGACGGCTGTTCCACATGAATTGCATGACCAGCATTTTTAACGATAGTGAGTTCGACTGAAGGCAAAAGTTTTTCCATCATTTGATTGATTTCAATAAATTTCTTGTCGTACTCACCGGCCAGCAACAAAATCGGGATACTCAGATTTGGAAGTTCCTCCCGCCAGGACGGCTGTGACCCGGTCCCCATATAGCGCAGCGACTCGGCAAGTCCTTCCTTTGAATGGAACAGGCGTTCATGACGAATTCTTTCCCGAACGGACCCGGACAATTGTTTTTGTGATTCGAAAAGCGGGATATTTTCCCAGTAATCGACAAATGCTTTTATACCGCCGGATTCAATAAAATCAGCCAGTTTCTTATCCTGCCGGCGGCGGTTTTCACGCTGATATCCATCAGCCAGACCCGGCGAGGCACTTTCCAATGTAAGCGAGCTCACCCGTTCAGGATAAAGAAAAGCAAATGAAAGTGCAGTGCGACCCCCCATGGAATAACCGATAAGGTGCACTTGCTCTAAATGCAAATCATCCAGTAATGCGGCTAAATCCCGGCAAAAGCACTCCATGCTTTTGGGATTACTCGTGTTCGTCCTGCCGTGACCGGGCAGATCAATTGTGAGCGTCTGAAAATCATGCATCCACTCAGATACAATTCCCTTCCACGTTTCACCCGTGCCGGTAAAACCGTGCAAAAGTACAACCGGTTCCCCTTTACCATTCAGTTCATACCAGTACATTGTCTCGTTTATCGTTAAATACACATCATCATTCCTTATTTGAGAGGTAGCAGCCCTACTGCCCGTTAAATGAGGGGCAAAAGTGATTCCTCAATTTGCCGCCATTTGTCACGATGCCAATTCAGATTGCCAGTTCGGTCTGTTTTCACCTCTACAACGGATAAACCGTCATATTGATAGCCTTTAGCCAGTGCCTGTTTCAGTTCGGCTTCATTCACCGGCTGCTGATAGGTTCCGCCGTACATATTGACCGCCTGCTTAAATTCAATATCAAGCGGTGTACCGAATAACGCTTCAAAATGCATTTCATGGTTGACTTGCGGCAAGAATGAAAAAATCCCTCCGCCATTGTTGTTCACGACCAGAATCGTAATATTCAGTCCATAGTGTTTGGCAGTCAGAAGCCCGTTCATGTCATGGAAAAAAGACAAATCACCAAGCAAGAGTGTGACAGGGTCACCAGCAGCTGCCGCCCCCATGCCACTTGAAATCATGCCATCGATGCCGTTGGCGCCCCGATTTGACAGCACGTCAAGTAGCTTAGGGGTGTTCATGAAAAATGTATCCAAATCCCGTACGGCCATACTGTTGCCGACATAAATGCTGCTATCATCGGGAACCACATCCAACAGACAGCGGACAGCCTCCCCTTCTGTGACTGCATCCGTATCATCAGATTCCAGTAAAAGGGTTTGGGCGGTCTGGTTCATCTGCTGCCAGGTTTGCAGCCAATCCTTATCAAATGCAGTTCCATCAGCTATATTTGCTAAATCTTTGCACAGTAATGCCGCATCCGCATAAATCATTTCTGTATTATTGCCGGCAGGCTCACGATATCCGGACGTGTTTTCCACCACAAGCTGCGGGATGCAGTCATGTTCTTTGACATAAAAAAGATATGGTTTAGAAACCGGCATCGCCCCAAAACGAATGATGAAATCCGGTTTCAGGTGTTCCCTGATCGATTCACTTCTTAAAATTGCATCATAGCTTTCGATGATCAGATCTTTATGATGCTGTCCTGCTCTTACCTGTGACAACGGATCAGCCAAAATCGGGATCTGCCATGCTTCCGCGAGTTCAGTCACTGCTGTGGCAAAGGTCTGATCAGTTTGCGGACCACAGACAATCAGTCCTTTTTGAAATGACTGCAGTTTGCTGCTGAGCTTCTCCAGCTGGGTCTGTTCGAGTCTCCGTTTCCCTTCAGCTTTAGTATAGAATGGTTCACCGCTTCGTTTTCCCCACAGATTTTCCAAAGAAAAGTCTGGAATCAGCGGTTCGCGGAAAGGAAAATTCAAATGGACCGGACCGGGATTGTCCTCATTTGCAGTATTGACCGCTCTTGATGCTTTGCCCCGGGCATAAGCCAACATCCTTTCGTCTGCTTCCGGCAGCGCCATTTCGTGAAACCATTTGGCATAATCGCCATACATTTTAATTTGGTCTATTGCCTGTGGTGCCCCGGTATCGCGCAATTCGTGCGGCCGGTCAGCTGTCAGCACAAGCAGCGGCACCCTGCTATAGTACGCCTCAACAACCGCCGGCAAATAATTAGCAGCAGCGGTTCCTGATGAGCATACAATGGCAACAGCATGCTGCTTCTTTTTTGCCATTCCCAACGCAAAAAAAGCCGCCGAACGCTCATCAATAACCACCCGCTGCCTCAGTCCGGGGTGTTCAGCTATTGTCATAGCCAGCGGTGTTGAGCGGGACCCGGGCGAAATCACGACATCGGTCAGCCCGCTTTGGACAAGTTCGTCAACAAAATTTGCCGTGTAGCGTGTCAGTTCTTCTGTGTGATTCATCGCTTTAGCCTCCCAATACAGACAACATCGGCATAAATTTAATGTTCGTTTCTTCGTATTCTGCTTCCGGGTCCGAGTCCCTTACGATGCCGCACCCGGCAAATAATGATGCCTTATCGCCCTGTATCAGTCCTGAGCGGATGGCAACCGCAAACTCCCCGCAGGAATTACTGTCAAGCCAGCCGACCGGAGCACCATACCAGCCGCGGTCAAGACGTTCATGATTTCGGATGAATTTGAGTGATTTTTCCCGCGGAACACCGCCGAGAGCAGGCGTTGGATGCAACTTGCCAATAATATCAAAAATACTGTATCCTTCCTCCAGCGTTGCCGTAACAGGTGTATACAAATGCTGAAGGTTTTTAAACGGATAGATGACCGGCTTCTCCGGAACGTCTACAGCATGACAATACTGTTCCATTGACTGCCTGATCATTTTCACAACAAAGTCATGTTCACTGCGGTTTTTTTCATCATGCAGCAACGAACTGCCGATTCGGGCATCCTCCTTCTGCGTTTTCCCGCGCGGAGCAGTACCGGCAAGGCAAGTGGACAAAAGCTCATCCTTGTTCTGTTTCACCAGCCGTTCAGGGGAAGATCCGACAAAACAATCCTCATCACGTTCAAAGGCAAACACATAACTGTTTGTCTGTGTTTCAATCAATTTTCCCAGGACCGGTGTTATTTGCGCCTTGTCTGACAGTTTCACCCGCAATTCCCTTGCCAGCACAATTTTAGCTGCGTGACTTTGCTTTATATAATCAGCAGCAAATTTTACGGTCTGCTTCCATTCATCGGGGGCAATGTCCTCTGTTGATTCGACACCGGTTCCCCGCGGTATATTCACCGAACTGTCGCACAGCGTGTTTTCTATCCGTTTTATCCGGCCTGTCAGCTGACCCGGATGGTCATCTTCCCTGACACGGATATTAATCGTTAAATAGCAAATATTTTCGTTCTTCGTTAAAATAAACTCCGGGATAATAAACGACAGATGACTAAAGTTTTTCCATTGTTCCGATTTATGTGCTGCTGGATCAAACGACATGCCGCCAAGCGTCATCAATCCCGTACCAGGTGTCTCGTATGGGTTGTGAATGATTGATTCGGCAAGCAGTTTTTGCCATTTTTCTTCCATTTGTTCGATCGCGTTCGCTCCGGCTGCCAGGTCATATGCATTGCCTGCACCGACAATATAGAACGCATCAGCTGTCGTGGACCAAAACGTGCGATTCATCGAAAGCTGTTCAGCCGCTTCAAAGAAACGAAGCGGATCAATATCATTTATTTTTTTCGTCATACTCAACAAGGGTGATGTATGATTATTTTTTGCTTCATTTATAGCTCTATCAAGTATTGATTTAAGGGATGTTTCTTTTACCTCTATCATCTGTATTAACCTCCGTACGATTCTACCTTTAAAGGTATCACATCTATTTTATTCTTTTTTAACAGGTTCCTCAAGAAAATCCATTTAAACGTAACTCTTTGCAGATTTTTCCCGATTGACACCCTATATGGAATTGCCTAAACTTATAGTGACAACTATAAAGGAGAGGGGAACTTTGAGTACCACAACATCCATAAAAGAAGAACTTAATGAAAAAAGTGGTTTCCAGATCTGGTGGCGGCTTTTGCGGCCGCATACGCTGACCGCTTCCTTCATTCCGGTATTTGTAGGAACAATGTTCGCGCTTACCAGTCATGAAATAAATCTATTATTATTTTTTGCTATGCTGCTGGCCTCCATCCTGATCCAATCAGCGACAAACATGTTCAATGAATATTACGATTTCGTCCGCGGACTGGACAATGAGCAATCGGTCGGTATCGGCGGAACAATTGTCCGAGATGGCATTGCCCCTAAAAAAGTGTTGGGATTGGCCCTTTCATTTTTCGGGATTGCCATACTGCTCGGTGTGTACATCTGCATGGTATCAAGCTGGTGGATTGCTGTGATTGGTTTAATCTGCATGCTTTTTGGTTATTTGTATACAGGCGGACCGTTTCCAATTGCTTATACACCATTTGGTGAACTGTTTTCCGGTTTCTTTATGGGAACGGTCATTATTGGCATCAGTTATTATATTCAAACAGAAGTATTGACAACATCAGTCATTTGGATGTCCGTCCCGGTTGCTATTTTGATTGGCGCCATCATGCTGTCCAATAACATACGTGATCTGGATGGCGATAAGGAAAATGGACGGAAAACGGTGGCTATCCTCCTAGGCAGAAAAAATGCTGTACGATTCCTGGCAGCAATGTTTATCATCGCCTATTTATTAACCGCAACATATATTTTTACAGGCGTTTTGCCAATATGGTCCGTGCTGGCATTTTTAAGCATCATAAAAGCTATGGATGTCATCAGGAAATTCCGGGGCAAAACAAAGCCTTTGGAAATGATGCCTGCCATGGCTGCAACGGGCAAGACCAACACATTATACGGATTGCTGCTTGGCGTTTCACTTTTGGTCAGCAATTTTTTCTGATTGAAGGAGATGACAATGATTGAACTTTGCAAACACATTAATGGAAACACTCGGGATTGAAGCCGTATCACTTGAAAAGGATCAGGTGATCATGAACATGCCGGTTGATCACCGTACACATCAGCTAGTGGGTTTTTTGCACGGCGGCGCAAACGTCGCTTTGGCAGAAACAGCTGCCAGTATTGGCGCATTTTTGAACGTCGATCAGGAAAACTTCATTGTATTTGGCATGGAAATTAACGCGAATCACATCAAAAGCAAGCCAGAAGGCATTGTGACCGCCACGGCAGACCCGATTCACAAAGGCAAAACGACCATGGTATGGAATATCAGCATAACGGATGAATATGATAACCTCATATGTACATCTCGCTGTACAATTGGCATTGTTCCCAAAAACAGAAAGGAGTAATTCCAGTGTTAAATGAGGAAAAACAAAAGCATTTTAAAAACATGCTGCTTAAAATGAAAAAGGATTTGGAATCGAAAATAGAGACAGAAGGAAAATCGAATCCAAACGATGCGACCGGCGAGCTGGCCGATTATGATAACCATCCGGGCGATATGGGGACTGAACAATTCGAACAAGAGAAAGAGGCTGGACTGGACAGAGTCAGATCCGATCAGCTTGAAGAAGTTGATGCTGCACTTGAACGCATTGAGAACGGCACATTTGGAATAAGCGAAAAATCGGGAAAACCAATACCGGAAGAGCGGCTTGAAGCAGAACCAACAGCAAGGTACCGCGTTGACGAACAATAACGAAATGACTGTCTTAATAGGCAGTCATTTGTTTTTTTAAGGTTGATGGATTGGTTTAGCTGTTGATGCTTCTCTTTTTCTATTCTATTGATATCCTTGCTCTTCTGTTGATACTCCTCTCCTTCTGCTGATATCTTCGCTCTTCCACCGATACTCCTCATCTTCTGCAGATGCTCCGAACATTCTAATGCCGGGTTCACCATCTAATCATAAAAAAGGAGCGCCTTAATTCCTAAGACACTCTTTTTTAAAGCTATGCAGCCAGATTCGTTTGTTTTTGCTCAATCCATGTTTTCATTTTAATAAACAATGGGACAAACAATGCTCCAATGACAACGCCTTTGATAAGGTTGAATGGCAGTATACCGGCCATTACTGCAACCCATTTTGCAGTAGCACCAGCCATTTCAGGCGCCCCGATAAACCATGCGTATGCCGGCAATATCACAAAGTAGTTGAGCACACTCATACCAAAGGCCATAATGATTGTTCCGCTTACCAGACCGGAAATAACGCTTTTCGTCCCTTTATACCTGTGGTAAAGAAAGGCTACAGGCACAACAAACATGACACCGGCAAGAAAATTCGAAGCTACGCCAATCGGATCGCCTGCACCTGAAACAATCAGATACAGCAGATTTTTGATTCCTTCTACAACGACCCCGGCTATTGGTGAAAAAATCAGTGCTGCGATCAATGCCGGTACTTCACTGAAATCAATCTTTAAATATGGCGGCAGAAAAGGCAATGGAAAGTTCAAGAAAAATAATACGAGTGAAATGGTCCCCAATAATGCCAAAATAATAAGTTTCAGCAGACTTGTTGATTGAATGTTTTTTTGCAAGATTAAATCCTCCCCCATCCTGATCGATTCCCATCTTTGTTGATGAAGGATAAGCCCTCTTCTTTGGCGGGTTGCCGCAAGCCGAATTAACATACCTTATTTGGCCGGGCATTTCACCACTGCCAATATAAAAACCCTAAAACCTATTCGGGGCTTTAGGGTATCATTTAACAGAAAATATCAAGGTACAGAACTGCACCAATTTCTCGGCTTGTCATCTTCTCCCATCCAGACTGTAACTGTCGGTTCCGGACTTGCACCGGATCCACCGCTGTACCTTGATAAAGCGGGTCACGGACTTGAAGCACTTAATGATGCTCCTTACCGTCGGTCGGGAATTGCACCCTGCCCCGAAGATGTAGAATCGATATGTTATTTTAAATGTATTATACAATGAGATGATGCATTTGAAAAGAGAAATGTTTCGATTTCTTGATTTATTTTTTAAAAAATATACACACCGCCAGAATCATCATCGAAATCCTTATCTATTGCCAGCCCCTAGTAGCACTTATGCCGTAAGAATGTATTTTCTTCACTGCTAAAAAATCCCCGGAATGCACCATTGGGCACTCCGGGGATTTTACTTATGCAGATCCCAAATTATTCACCGTCAGTATTTATGAATAATTTGCCATCAGCCGTTTTGCGAGTTTCATTGTCAAAATCATCGACAACTTTCACTTCAATGACGGCACCTTCTGCTACAACATCCTTTGTTGCTGTCCAGTAGCCCACATAATGGCCTTCTGAAGTCTCCATCATCGGCAACTCAGTCGCATTATCAGCCTGAGAAGTTGAATTTGTCAGTGGCATATGGATAAAGAATGTTGCATCCTGTCCCGGCTCACTGTCAAATTCAATCCGTACACTTTCACCTGCTTCCAGGTTCTTATCTTCAGTCGGCAGCAGGTTATCGATTGTTGGTGCAACAAAATCGACATCAATCATAACTGATTCTGCTGCTGTATTTCCTGCCAGATCTGCTGCAGAAACTTCGATTTTATTTTCGCCATTGTCAAGCAGGATCCGCTGTGAATAGGAACCATCGTCAGCTACATTAGTTTCCCGACCATTGACTTCAACCGTGTCAAGGTTTGCATCTTCAACTGTCCCTTCGACTGTTACAGTTTCACGATTTGTTTTATCCCCATCTTGCGGACTGTCGATCGTTATCTCAGGGCTGGCTGTATCCAATGTTACGCTAACGGGCTCTGATTCACCTGTTTGCGCTCCGTCCAGCATTGATACTGCCTTCAGTTCATTTTTGCCCTCAGTAAGCTCTGCCGGGATTTCAAATTCACCACTGTCACCGACCTCGGCTGCAGCAGCTTCTTCACCGTTATTCAGCAATTGGATGGTTGTAGTTGGTGAAGCCGTTCCTTCAATCGTAATCTCCGAGTCGTTCGTGATCAGTCCGGCTTCCGGTGCAGTAATAACCGGTGCTTCCACTTCATAGCTGACACGTGAGCGGATCATATAGTTCCCTTCAGCAGCCGGTGACTGTGACCATGTACCGCTGACCTGCTGGTAACTGCGGCCGGCATTTGTACTGCTTTCATCGGTTGCAAGCCCTGGCACGTTCGGGTTATTGCCTGTTTGAACGTAGACCATATAGAAATCGCCATCTACTGTGATGTTATGCTCGCTCAAGTCAACAACAGTCCACTCCTCAAGATCTCTGATTGCTTCAGCTTCGACAGGGCCCGCGATTTTCTCACCAGGCATGCCGTCTGTGCCGGATGCATCCCATACTTCAACAGCGAACTCGGTGCCGCCCGGGCTCGGCCAGTCAGTGCCATGGAATTGGAAAACACCGTCTGTCACGACTGCTGAATCTTCACCCTCAGGAAGAGACATTTTGACTGCCCATTTGTTGCCGGCATCATAATATGCACGTGCATTTTCAGCAGTTCCATCATCATAGCCGACCTCGCCGCCTGGGTACGTGTAGAACGGCTCCAGTTCGATGTCCTGCTCAACATCACCATCAAGCGTCACTTCTATCTCTTTACCGTGGTAATCGGCTGCCATCACTTTTAGGGTATAGGTTCCTTCGTACCCCGTAATCGAATAGTTACCATTTTCATCAGATTCAACCGGTGTCACGTTGGCATCTTCCACGAACAGGACAGTAGCTCCTTCAACCGGTTCACCTGTTTGTTCATCCGTAACGGTTCCAGATACTGTCGCCTGCGGGATTTCATCAAGTGTGAAATCCGCCTGAGCTGTGCCATCGGCCTCAAGCGTAACACTTTGTTCTTTCGACTCGAACCCGTATGACTCAGCTTTCACCGTAAATGTGCCGGCAGCATGCGTCATTGAATATTCACCTGTGGATGGATCAGTCGTGACTGACCGACCGCTTTCCAGCACACTGACTTCAGCACTCATCGGCAACAAGTTAGGATTCACATCTCCCTCTTCTGCAGGTGGATCTTCTTTTTTCGGTAAAGCCGGCTTGATTTTATCTGGATCCACTTTCTCTTTCAATCCTGCTTTTTCATTTGCTTTAATAACGCCTAATCCAAGGCCATTTCCATTGTGAATTCCACTAAACAAGCGGTTATTGCTGCCGTTATTGCCATTCGCTTTACCATTCTTGTTTTTAGAAGCTTTGCTGCTCTGTGATGTATCAGATAAAGCGACGTCATCAATATACCAGCCATCTCGCGTAACACTTACATCACTTGTCACGTTAAAGCCGATATAGATGCGCTGACCGCTGTATTCCGATAAATCAACTTCAGCACTTTCCCATCCGTCTGACTCACCTTCCACTTGCATCAGCTGTGTCCATTCCTCCTGGTCGGTTGAAACAAACACATGACCAAAATCATAGGCACTGCCTGAATCGTATTTTTCAAGGTTATGCCATTGTTCGAACTGCAGATATGCTTCTCCTTCCGGCATATCAATTGGCGGCATAACAAGTGTTGCATTCATGTCACTATCATACTCACCATCAAGGTTGGTTGCATAAACATTCTCACCAGAAGAAGCATTTTCAGGACCGGATGTTGGTGTTCCAAGCTCCCAGCTGTTATTTTCACCAAATGATGTCCAGCCTGCGGGGTTATTTTCAAAGTCCTCCGAATAACCCGTCGAAATGCCTGCCCTCACATCGATAACATACTCTTCGCTCGTCACATCATTGTCACCGAAGTCACGAATAACCCATTTATACGTCAGTGAATCTTCAGTAATTTCCTCACCCGGGATAGTGGCAGCATATTCACCTTCTTCAAAATCACCGGATACACGATCAGCTTCAACTGTCTGCCACTCGCCATTCGTATCCTGGTACTGCAATTCCACTGATGCCACGCTGACATTATCACTTGCCTGGACATTCAATTCAAGATTCATTCCAGCATATGTTTCTGCCGGTGCACTATGATCAAAGGCAGGTGCTTCGTTGTCTTCACCCTGCTTCGTCACTTGGCCTTCAATCGTACCAATACCGTCCTGCAGTGCAGAGACAGCGTCATAGGCATTTACCAAGCCGTGTCCAAACCCGTTATTCGGGGATTCCGGATACGTATCATTGGTTAATGGAATGGCCGTATCCATCAGGACTTGCTCCATCTCATCAACGCTAATACTGCTGTCGACCTGGCGAAGCAATGCAGCTACCCCAGCTACAGCAGGTCCTGCCATCGATGTTCCGCTCATAGCGCCATACCCGTCACCCGGTAATGAGGAGCGAATACCTACTCCGGGAGCAGAAATATCCGGTTTAATTTCATCATATGGTGAAGGGCCTTCCAATGAAAAGTCGGCTAAATTGTCGTCACTGTCTGTCGCACCTGTTGCGAATGATTCCGGATAGTTTGCCGGTGTAGCAACAGACCCTGGTCCGCCTGGATTACCAAGACCAGTATTACCAGCCGAAAACTCAGGGAATATTTCCGCAGCCCGCCAATTAATGACAACATCGCGATACCATTCATCAAGACCTGGTCCGCCGCCCCACGAGTTGTTGACTACATCCGGAGCAAGATCGGCACGGGCATTTCCTTCCGAATCTGTCGGTGCTAAAATCCATTCAGCAGCTTCCAGGAGGTCTGCATCTGTACCACCCGCCGCTGTAAAAGCCTTAACCGAAATAAATTCGGCACCCGGTGCAACACCTACCTGGTTGGAGCCGTCCGTTTCACTGCCAACCATCGTGCCAGTTACGTGCGTCCCGTGTCCCAGGTCATCATACGGCTCTGATTCACCGGCAGTCGCATCAAACCAATTAAAATCATGATCGACTTCATTATTTGCTGCATCATACCCGCGATAATTTTCCTTGAGTGCCGGATGGTCCCATTGAACACCCGTATCAATGCTCGCAACGACCGTTCCTGAACCATCGATGCCCATCTCCCATGTTTCGGGTGCGTTGACGCGCTCCACATTCCATTCAACATTAGCAATCTCGGATTCTGGTGTTTTGGCATCTTTTGTCTCAGGTTTAAATAGTGTCCGTGTTTCGTTCGGCAAAATCTTCTCAACTTCTTCAAAACCGGCTATTTTTTCAGCAACTTCTTTCGTTGCTGTCACAGCCATGCCATTGACAATGTGATAGGAATGGATATTCTTTGCATTGCCTTTATCAGCTTCTTTTTGCAGGAATGATTTGACATGCTGCTGTGATTCCAATGCGGTCGATTTCAGTTCAGAAATGACAGCTGAGCGCTGCACGAATTCTGTTTTTTGTGTAGTCAAGTCAGCAGATTCAGCATTTTTTCTGGCTTCTTCCGCTACCTTCATGGAATCCGCCTTTTCCTTAAACTTGACTAAAAATGTCACTTTATCATTGTCTTTGAACTGCTTCTGAAGTCGTTCATTCACCTTATTAGCAGCAATTTCCTGGGAGTCTTTGAATGCTTCATGCGGCTTGTTGTTATTCTCGGCAGATTCGGCAAGGGCCGTTCCCGGGGCCATCAATGAAAAGATCATCAGCATGGACGCTACAATACTAAAAGCTCTCGTCTGACGCTTTTTCCTCGGCACACTTATTCCTCCCCTTTAATTTTTTATGGAGGCTGTTTTCCTGACGGTTGTCGATGTTTAAATTTCGAATCCGAGCAAAAACAGCCTTTATAAAACAATAATCTGCAAGCCGCCCTCCTTTCTGAGATAAAGTGAATGTGTTCGTCACTGATGCCTTCATCGGGCAAAGAATCTATGCTGTTAATGTCACTATAATAGATTTAAAAGGAAATTTGTGTCACATTATGTCGAATTAAATCTGAATTTTCGGAATTGATAGTAAAGTATTGCTTGGATCTTTGGTTACCATCGACAAAAGTACCAAATTTTGTAACATATATTTTTTCACAATCATCCGAAAACCTTTATATAACAGTACTTATAATATTACAGGTTCATTTCACCCATCGGCACTTTTTGTAATACAGGCAAAAAAAATAGCTAAATCGTCCTGTAACAGGTTAACTGAATATATATTCAGTTAAATCTTTCTTAAATTACCAGTAATTCATGCCTATTTATGGCAAAAAAATTTAGATTTTGGGTATAAAAACCTAGAAATAATCTGGTTAACACAGGTACTTACAGACTAAAAAGCCTCAAACCCGGATTTGGTTTGAGGCCGCCATATGTTTTATTTAATCGAGCGGGTTCAGGCTTTCTTCTCCCGAGAGGCTGCTTAACATCGTTACCAGCAACTCTATTTCTTCATCAATATCTTTCAGGCTGGATGTTTCAACCGGGGAGTGCATGTACCTTAACGGAAGCGATACAAGTGATACGGGCACACCTGCCCCGGTTAGCCGCATGCGGTCTGCATCTGTTCCGGTCATCCGTGGAGTCAGTTCATACTGCACTTTCATATTTAATTGACGGGCGGTTTTTTCCAGTAATTGATTGATCTTTATATTAACCGGTGCACCTTTTGCCAGTACCGGACCACCGTCAAGCCTGACGTCACCATGCTTGTTTTTATTAACGGCAGGATAGTCTGTTGCAAATGTAACATCACAGGCAATCGCCATGGTCGGTTCCTGACCTGCTGCTGCAAAATAAGCGCCGCCCATATTTGTTTCTTCATTAACAGTACTTGCTGCATAAACGCCGACATTGCAGCCTTTTTCAGAAAGCTGCTTCAAGACTTCGGCGACAATGAACGCCCCTGTCCGGTTGTCAAGACCACGACCGGACACATAACGATCCATCATTACTTCCGGATCCGTTTTATAAACAGCAAGATCCCCTATCTGCACATGTTTTTCGGCTTCCTCTTTTGTTTTATAGCCGCAGTCAATGAACAAATCTTCCAAATCAAAATCATCTTTCAGACCACCATGATGCTGGGCATTAACACCAATCACACCCGTTGCCTGATTGTTGAACCCGAGTATTGTAACCTTCATGCCAACTGCTGCTTTCGGGTTGATGCCGCCCATTTTCTCAAAATGCAAAAATCCGGTATCATCAATGCGGTTTATGACAAGGGCGATCTCGTCACAATGACCCGCGAGCAGCACTTTGAATGGTGCATCAGGATTCAGCACACCAATGGCATTTCCTGCATTGTCTGTTCTGATTTCATCTGCAAAGTCTTTAACATAATCGATCCATTTTTTCTGAATCACCATCTCCCTGCTGGAAGGCGAGGGCGTATTTAAAAGCTCCATCAAAAATTGCCTGTTTCCCTGTTCCATGGTAAATACCTCCTTATAAAGTCTTCATTCAACGGGACGATTTCCGCAGAATGTTAGTTCAACAGAATCGAGCATAACCATGTCAATCATAGCAGATTTGAAAAAGCATGGACAGAGTGACTGACACTTTGTCCTACCTCTCAAACACAACACACATCGTTAAACAAAGCAATTTTGTTTACGGGGTTTCGGTATTTGGGTACACTTTACTAAAAAGTATAAAAGGAGTGAATATCTCTATGGACTTGAATCAATGGTTTGAAAAAGGAATAGATCCTGATGCGTACATTGAATCCATGGATGAAAACAAAGAAAATCTGCTACATATATATGATAACTTTACACCGCCCGAAAATGAAGACTTTATACAGCAGCTGGCGAAAAAAGACTTGCGCGTTATCGTTCTGACAGAAGATTGGTGCGGTGATGCCATGCTGAACATTCCTATATTGCTTCATATGTCGGAACAGGCGGATATGCCGGTTAAGTTTTTGCTGCGCGATCAAAACCTTGAATTAATGGATCAGTATCTGACCAATGGCAAATCGCGTTCCATTCCCATTTTCATTTTTATTGATAAAGATGGAAATGAGGTTGCCAGATGGGGACCAAGAACCGGGAAAATACAACAATTTGTAGATGAATCAACCAAAAAACTGCCATCCAAAGGGGAGGAAGACTACAAAGCAAAAGCAAAACAAATGTACCTTTTCATGTCAAAAACGTTCAGGGATAATACGGATTTCTGGCAGGATGTTTATGCAAGCATAAAGTCAACTATTGAAGCTAACAGCGACCTTTAGACAGCGAGTGCGTATAAGTGGTTACCCCCTTTGCCAATACTAATTATATGAAATTTGTTATACAGGCTGTTCAAAAAGTTCAGTAAAAATGACACATCTTTTATCGCTTTTTTGAACACAAACTTATAGGCAAAGGTGACAAACATGAATCTCGAATCGTTTAAACATGTCTTTTATCGGATGCCGATGGCTGTCAGGCTCCTGCTTTCCGTACTTGTCATCATGCTGTTTTTTGGGGCAGTCATCCATCTGATAGAACCTCATGAATTCCCGTCAGTTTTTGATGGGGTATGGTGGGCTTTTGTTACAGGGGCTACAATTGGCTACGGAGATTATGTCCCGTTGACAGTTACAGGCAGAGTTGTTGGCATTTTACTCATTCTTTCCGGCGGCGGAATGCTGACCTTTTATATCACAACGCTGGCAGCATCAACGATTAATCATGAAAGTGATTTATCACAGGGAAAGGTTTCTTTTCATGGCAATAATCATATCGTTATCATCGGCTGGAATGAACGGACAAGACAACTGATAGATATGATTGCGAAAAAAGATATCAAACAGGAAATTGTAATGATTGACCGCACACTCAATAAGCTCCCATATCGGCATTTTCCGGTTCATTTCATCCATGGTGACCCGAGCGAGGATGCCGTACTGGTCCAGGCAAACATTGACAAAGCGAATTCTGTCCTTATAAGTTCCGATATTATTGAAAATGAGCGTAAAGCCGATATAGATACCATCCTGACAACCATTGCCGTTCGCGGAAATAATCAGGACATACCAATCAATGCTGAAATCCTGACCATCAGCCAGGTCGAAAATGCTATTCGTGCCGGTGCTGATACCGTCATCAGCTCCAATGATTTTATGAGCACATTGTTTTACCATGAGCTATTTCATAAAAAACACACACGTCCGTTCGAAACTGTCCTGAATCTTTTGAACGAGCAGCAATTTTCCCATATTCCACTTCCTAGTGAACTGGAAGATAGTTCCTACAAAGAAGCCGTCACTTTCTTTTTGGATAACCATGAGCTGCTGCTTGGTATTATCCGGGATGGTGACTGGATGATGAACCCGTCTCAGGAGATCAGCCTGAACAATGAAGATACACTGATTATTATATCCGCTTGGGAGTAAAATCTGCACCGTTTTTCCCCTTTTCCCTTCTTCCGCCGGGCCTTTCTTTTGGCCGGCTTTTTATTTTTGCCCAGATTCGATAGTTATGCTACAATGTTTTATTGTGTGAAAAGAATCGAAAAAATAATAGGAGTGTTCAGCATGATAGACAATTTTGAAACTGGTCAGATTTTAGAAGGCAAAGTCACCGGAATTCAGTCGTACGGTGCATTTGTCGCCCTGGATGAAGAAACACAGGGATTAGTCCATATTTCCGAGGTGACACACGGATTTGTAAAAGACATCAATGACTACCTGGCAGTCGGCAATGACGTTAAGGTAAAAATATTGAATGTTGATGCAGAAAATAATAAAGTGTCATTATCAATTCGCGCAACCCAGGAACCGCCAAAAAGTCCGGAAAACAACCAAAACAATCGTGCACCTAAACAACAGGACGATGCAAACTCAGGTTTCAATACGCTAAAAGACAAACTCGACGAATGGATCAAACAGTCTGAAGAGCGGGAAGGAAACTTTAAAAAATAGTTATTTGGAGGGAAGCTTTTTTCATTAAAAAATTGTGGAAAAGCTTCTTTTTTTATAGAATGCTTACTCTTGATTCAGATGCTTTACTTCGGGTAAAGTAAAATAGAATGTTGAACGAAGGAGGATATCATGACATATATCAATTTTTCCTATAATAAGGCACTGGATTTTTTTAATCAAACAGAACTTGATTATCTTTCAGAATACGTTGAAACTGCACACCATAAACTCCACCAAAAAACCGGTCAGGGGAACGATTTTTTAGGCTGGGTGGATTTGCCGGCAAACTATGACCGGGAAGAATTCAGCCGGATCAAGTCAGCCGCTGAAAAAATCAGAAAAGACTCGGATGTACTGCTCGTCATAGGCATTGGCGGATCATACCTTGGCGCACGAGCGGCAATCGAAATGCTGAATCACTCATTTCAAAACCTGCTTTCCGGTGAGCATCGCGATGCACCGCAAGTATTATTCGCCGGGAACCATCTGAGTTCAACCTATATTAATGAGTTATTCGCCGTTCTTGAACATAAGGATATCTCCATTAACGTTATTTCCAAAAGCGGGACGACAACCGAACCAGCGATAGCTTTCCGCATTTTCCGGAAGTTCCTCGAAGATAAATACGGAAAAGACGAAGCCAAAGAACGAATTTATGCCACAACTGACAAGAAAAAAGGCGCGTTGAAAACCGCTGCCGACAAGGAAGGATACGAAACGTTTGTGATTCCGGATGATGTCGGCGGACGCTATTCGGTCCTGACAGCAGTCGGTCTGCTGCCGATTGCCGTTAGCGGTATACCCATCGACAACATGATGCAAGGCGCAAAAACGGCTATGAATGATCTGGCTGAACCATCGCTTGAGGATAATCCGGCTTATCAATATGCATCTATCCGGAATATTTTATATAACAAAGGCAAGACAATTGAAATGATGATCAATTATGAACCGCTTCTGCAATATTTCAGTGAATGGTGGAAACAGCTTTTCGGCGAGAGTGAAGGAAAAGATCAGAAAGGCATCTTCCCGGCCGCAGCCAACTTTACGACCGACTTGCACTCATTGGGACAGTACATCCAGGACGGGCGGCGCGACCTGTTTGAAACGGTCTTGCATGTTTCCAACCCGAAAAAAGATATGAGGCTGGAAACTGATGATGAGAACGCCGATGGTCTCAATTATCTCGCGGGAAAAACGCTGGATGAAATTAATGATAAAGCCTATCAGGGCACCCTGCTGGCCCATAATGACGGCGGCGTCCCGAATCTTACCGTCGAAGTGCCCGCACTTGATGCTTATACGTTTGGCTACCTCGTTTACTTTTTCGAAAAAGCGTGTGCGATGAGCGGTTATTTGCTGGGTGTTAACCCATTCGACCAGCCCGGTGTTGAAGCTTATAAGAAAAATATGTTTGCCCTCTTAGGCAAGCCCGGTTATGAAGAAGAAAAAGAAAAGTTGGAGAAACGACTGAAATAATCATCAGTGCATCCCACGAAAGGTTAAGCGGATAAGTCTTCCGCTCCAAGAAAAATATCCCAATTTCTTTAATTTTTTTGTCAGATTATGTTTATATTTTTAATGATGGGGTAATACTATAACTGTAAGACTTTCTCGTATTCCCCCTGTAAGCAAGGCGTATAAATGCCTTGCTTTTTTTTTTCGCTGTATTTTAGTACCTGCTGACAGACAACTGCCAAGCTATGCATTATAATGGATTCTAGGTCTTGCTTTTATATTTAATTAACTAGGAGGTCGACAATGGGAACTTTTGAAAAAATTCATAACCGCATGAACACACGGTCGGTTAAATGGGATATGCGCAGTACCATGTTTCAATCCGAGGAAGTGCTGCCGATGTGGGTAGCTGATATGGACTTTAAGGCACCACAGGCAGTTAATGATGCTTTGATTGAACGTGCAAAACACGGGATATACGGATATACGATCATTGATGATGATGTCAAAAATCCGATTATCAATTGGGTCTCCAAACGCCACAATTGGGAAATCGACAAAGATTGGTTATCATTCAGCCCCGGTGTGGTGGCCAGTTTACATATGGCTGTTCAGGCTTTCACTGAACCTGGCGATAATATCCTGGTTCAGACACCCGTCTACACCCCTTTTTACAGTGTGATTGAATCACATGACCGGAACGTTGTGAAAAACCCGCTCCAACAAAAAAATAACTATTATCATATTGACTTTGAAGATTTTGAAGAAAAATTGAAGCAAGGTGTATCAGCTTTCATTCTGTGCTCACCGCATAATCCAATCGGACGTGTCTGGAAAAAAGAAGAACTTCAGGAGATGGCGCGGCTCTGCCTGAAATATGATGTGCTGATTTTATCCGATGAAATCCACGCCGATCTGATATATCCGGGTGAAACACATATTCCGCTCGCTTCTTTGTCGGAGGAAATTGCTGCCAAAACCATTACTTTTATGTCACCGTCAAAAACATTTAACCTGGCCGGACTGCAGGCGTCCTATATCATCACATCTGACAAAGCGACAAGAGAAACATTGAATGCGCAGTTGCTTAAACAAGGCCATAATATGCTTAACACTATGGGAAATACAGCATTGGAAGCCGCCTATCGTTATGGTGAAGAGTGGCTTGATGAACTGCTGGAAGTGTTGCAGGAACATAAAGATTACGTCATTAGCATGCTGGAAGAAAAAACAGATGTATTTTCTGTCACTCGCCCGGAAGGCACTTATCTATTATGGATCGATTGCAGCAAACTGCAGCTCGACAGGGCAGCTTTAAAGAAATTTATGAACGAGGCGGCTAAAGTCGGCCTTAACGCCGGTGCAGATTACGGTGATGAAGGTGAACTGTTTATGCGAATGAACATCGCCTGTCCCCGCGAAACATTGGAAGAAGGCGTCAAACGGCTTATAGATGCGGTCAATAACCGATAGTAAAATTGGAAAAGGGTGATCCAAATATTGTTGGACCACCCTTTTTTAGTATTCTGCAGATACTTTAGCTCATCTGCAGTATTTATATTCTTCTGTCGATATTTCCATTCTTCCGTTGATATTCTTGTTCTTCTGCTGATACTTCCGCTGTTCTGTTGATATGTTTTTTGTTCTGCAGATACTTGTCCCCTTCTGCAGATTCCCCAGCCAATTCGACGGGAAACTTTTTCGGATAATCACCTACTTTTCCTGTTGTTCTTCATTTAAATCTGTCGGATCTGTCGGGGTTTCCGATGATTGCTTTTCATCCTTGGCGATGAGCCCGCATGCTATTCTGGCACCGGATTCGCCACCTGGCTGACTGACACCATCATCCTTTTTTTCATGGATGACAAGCGACGTGCCTTCACCGGCAAGCAATGATTTTTTACCTTCCATTAAGGTAGCTTCCGGAAGCATCAATTCAGCGTTCACAAGCCCGCCGGAATCAGCTTCGATATTCGGCAAATCACCAAGATGCGACCCTTCAGGATGCATCAGTCCATGCTCATTGCCGGACGGATTAAAATGGCTGCCGGCAGTCGTGAAATCCGGCTGATCACATTTTGGATACTCATGAACATGAATACCGTGATAGCCTGGCTCAAGCCCCTCAAGCTTCACTTTAAAATCAACACCGCTATCCCCCTCTGTCAATTTGACAGTCCCAATCATATCACCTGATGAGTTATACATGTCAACAGTCCGTGATGTTTCATCATTTCCCTGACAGGCGGCCATAAACGCCATCAGTAAAATAACCCATAGTACCTTCTTCATGAATGCTGCTCCTTTGCAGTTACTTTATTTTCAGTATCTGCAAGTGAGACAAAAAATAAACAGGCTTATTAATGTAATAAACCTGTTTTTAATCCTGATCCTCTTCTTTTTTTTCCTGGTATTGTTCTTCAGTTTTTTTCGCTTCTTTTTTGGAATGTTTTACAAAAAAATACGTAGCCAGTACCGCTCCAATCATAAAAATAACGAGTGTGATGACAGCCGGGATATATTCCGTTTTATCCTCCGGGAAATACAAAAACTCCATCATAGTTGATCACTTCCTTTGTCATTATTGCAGCATCCCAGAAAATCAATGTCAACAGAAACCTGACAATTGCCGAGCCTATACCAAATTTGGCATAATAGTATTAAAGGAGGTTACAAGAAATGGCAGTTTCCGTTGAAGATATTGTAGAAGTAAAATATAATTCAGGTAAATACATAGGTGAAGTGCTCGAGGATCGCGGTGAACGCTATTTAGTGAAAGTTCATGCTGTTGTGAAGCATCCGACCCAGGGTGACCTGCACAATCCCGGTGAAACGGAGGGTGTCTTTTTCCAGGTGCGGAAAGCTCTTGCCCACTATGAAAAAATGAATGTCGTCAAATCAGCCGTCAAAAGCTATGACGGCAAAATTCCGGACTATCAGACCTCACTGCAGGAAGCCGTCGCTGCAATAAAGGAAAAACTTTCCAAAAAAGATACCGTGTTCAACAAACAGTCCCTGAAACAGATTGAAGACCTGGAACAGCACACCTATACGAAAAGTTATTATAGATAAAGCACATACTGGATAATGAAAACGGAGCTAGCGGATCATCCTCCCTAGCTCCATGATTTCATAAACAGGTGCTGGAGATTATTACTCGCCCAGATGTTCGTTTACAACCTCGGTAACCCCTTTGATTGCTTCTTCTTCATCCCCGCCGTTTGCGGTTATTTTCACTTCTGCGCCTTTTGGGATTCCTAATGACATGACACCCATAATCGATTTAAGGTTAACATCTTTGCCATTATATGAAATTTCAATTTCTGATTCGAATTGTCCTGCTTTATTTACGAGTAAAGTTGCCGGACGCGCATGAACCCCAGTATCCGCTGTAATTGTGAACGTTTTTTCCTGCATTGCTTTTCATCCTTCCAAAAATAAATTCCTAACGTATGTATTCCGCTATGATGAAATACTATACATCAGTATCATTATAAACAATAATCGTGATTTTTGAAATAAAAATGCAGTGAATTATGTGTCATTTTCGTGAAATTTGTCTTTAAACAGCCGAAGTGGTACCCTAACTTTGAATGAAAATGTATGCAGGAGGCGAAATTATGAGTGTACATATAGGTGCCAATAAAGGCGATATTGCCGATAAAATTTTGCTGCCCGGGGATCCGCTTAGAGCAAAGTTCATTGCGGAGACCTTTTTGGAAGATGTGACGCAATATAACCAAGTTCGCGGCATGTACGGTTTTACCGGTACTTATAAAGGTGAGCGGATTTCCGTCCAGGGAACAGGCATGGGTGTGCCATCGATTTCGATTTACGCCAATGAATTAATTCAGGAATATGATGTGCAAAAATTGATCCGTGTGGGTACATGCGGAGCCATACAAAATGATGTCAAAGTGCGTGACGTTATACTGGCTCAGGGTGCAACAACTGATTCGCAGATGAACCGGATGATTTTCAACGGAATTGACTATGCACCGCTGGCCGATTTCGAACTGCTGAAAAATGCGTATGACACCGGCAAAGAACAGGGTCTGAATTTACGGGTTGGAAACGTGTTTACAAGTGATACATTTTACCGTGACAATGCAAAAGAAGTGAATGAATTATTAGCTAAATATAATGTACTTGCTATTGAAATGGAAACCACAGCATTGTATACACTTGCAGCAAAATTCAACCGCCAGGCACTCACCGTCCTGACAGTGTCCGACCATATTCTGACCGGTGAAGAAACAACAGCCGGGGAACGGCAGACCACCTTCCATGACATGATGGAAGTTTCCCTTGATACAGCTATAAAATAAGGTGCAACGGAGTTCGATACTTTTCTTATATCCAAGATTATGAATAGAACAGCCTTTTGTTTCCAAAGGCTGTTTTTTTATTATGTTAACCAATTATAAATGAGGTTGACATTCGTCGTAATTCTTTTTATTATCATTTATACAAGGAGGGTTAAAATTGAAAAAACTACGCACAGTTGATTTGACATTTGGTGCAGTCTTTGTCTGTCTGATGGCCATCGGGGCAAACATCACGGTATGGTTTCCAATGCTCGCCGTACCAATTGGAGGGGCGGCTGTCCCATTATCCCTGCAGACATTTTTCGCCACCATTGCCGGTTTAATGCTCGGTAAAAGGATTGGGGCCATTTCGATGATTACATATATTTTAGTCGGTATGGCAGGTGTTCCGGTGTTTGCCCAAATGAAAGCAGGACCGATGCAGCTCATCTCCCCGACCGGCGGATTCATTATCTCTTTTATTTTCGTAGCCTTTTTTGCCGGTTTAGTTGCTGAACGAAGCAATAAACCATCAGTGCCAATGTACGGACTGGCATCGATTGTCGGACTGATGTTCAACTATGGAATCGGGGTAACCTACATGTATGTTGCAATGAACACCTGGCTTGAATTAAACATTTCCTACGGCGTTGCCTGGGTGAGCATGATACCATTTTTAATAAAAGATACAGGACTCGCCTTTCTGGCCGTCCTGTTCATGGTCAGCTTGGCAAAGCGCGTCCCATCGAGGTGGCTTTCAACCGCCAAAGCTTGAAGTGATGCAAATGCACTCATCCTTTCTTTGTTCAAACAAGTGTTGGTTATGCTAAAATATATCTAGCTACTTACAGTAGAAGAGCAACAGAGAGGATGTACCTGCATTCATGGATTATTTTGCAAACTTCCCATTATGGGCAGCATTATCTGCAATTATCTTCGCCCAAGTGATTAAAATTCCGATCCGGCTGATGGCAACAAGAGAGTTTAAACCCGGTCTCGCCTTTTCAACAGGCGGTATGCCAAGCAGCCATTCCGCCGCAGTCGCCGCACTGACAACCGGCGTCGGTATTGTAGAAGGTGCTGATTCGGTCATGTTTGCCATCTCCACCGTATTCAGTGTGATTATTATGTTCGATGCTTCCGGTGTTCGCAGACAGGCGGGTGAACAGGCGATTGTCATCAATCAGCTGGTCGAGGATTTCCAATATTTTATGGAAGGTGCAAAAGACTGGAATCGAAAAGAATTATATCAAAAACGCAAAGAACTGAAGGAGTTGCTCGGTCATCAGCCGATTGAGGTATTCTTTGGCGGATTATCCGGCATTGCTATTGCTTTTTTTCTTTATCAGTTTTATTAGCAAAAAATTGTAAGCTTAAAAGCCGCCTCACTCTGTTTGTGAAGCGGCTTTTGCATTTAACTTTCATTGATTTGGTTCCGGAAGACTTGCATTGCCTCGTTTTCGTTCAGGTCAGTCAGTACCTCTTCGGTCAGCTTGCCGTCACCTTTTTTAATGATATAAACTTCAACCTCTTTCTTGCCCCACTCGGAATACACATCTTCAACAGTCTCATAATACAAATCGATTTTGTTGCCGTTAATGGCGCTGCCTTTATCCGCAACAACACCATACCCGTAACCAGGGATATACATGATTGTTCCAATCGGAAAAACATCCAAGTCCGCTGCTATCGTAGAATACAAGTCTCGTTTTACTTTTACACCTGAATACGTTACCCCATATTCCGGGTGGTCCGGGGTTTTTCCGGTCGATTCCGCTCCGGCGGTATAACCGGTTGCCATTACGGTCGTGCTCGGATATTGTTTTGTATTCACATACTCCTCCAATGATTTAGGTCCCTCAATACGCTCACTCGATGTATACCTTTCCGGCTGCTCTTCTACATTCAATCGCTTTTTAGTTAGCGTAACCTCTTTATCTTCAGCTTGACCGGCAGACTTAACGATTGATGCTGTCTTATCCTCAGTCACCCAGGCGTTCACATCTGTCATGGTAACATTTGAGATGGACGAAGAAGTTACGTATAACGCCCCCAAAAATAACAGAGACATCACAAACCTTCGTAATAAAGTTATTCTATTCAATGATAACACCTTTCCGGCAGCATTATTTTGCTGGTACTGTCAGAAAAGTTATTCCAACAGACTATTACCCTTAAATAACTGCCTACTTGGACAGTGTTACCAAAAAGTAAATTTATATACGATTAAATATAAAAAGTAATCAGAATATTGAATGACCCGTCACTTAACAACCCCGATTTGTTTGAAGTGGGGCTCCTCGCCTGTGAAAATAAAAAGCGTTGATTTTTATACTTTAGCATCAACGCTTTTTTGCCTCCTATTAAACTAAAACATCTGATACCCGCTCTTACGCAAAAATTTAATCACGAATCCGGAAACGATAGTCCCGGCAAAACCTGCAACTAAAATGCTTACATCAGCAATCGTTATCTCAGCCAATCCAGAAAAAGCTGTTGCAAATGACTCGCCGGGTGCTGTGAAATACTCTGCTGTAGATATGTCATCGACAATCATCAGAACAATAAACGGATAAATAAATGCCATGAGCCATGTGCGGCGCAGCAGCATATTTAATATAAAGGCCAGTCCAAAAAAGATAATGAAGAACAATATTATGGAAACAACAAACTGTATCAACGTTGTATCTCCCTTCACCAATGCATACAGCCATCATTTTATAATAAATAATAGAAAAAGCAAAGACAGCAAACTCACTTTACCGCCTTAGTAGAAAATGTTGAATTTTCCTTTCCGCATTAAAAGGCTAAATCCACCCAGTTTCAGCAGATAGCGGTTATCGATGATTTTTTTCATAATGACAGCTTTCCATCCGAACAGTTTCCGATTATTAAAAATATCACCAATGGCATCGCTATTGCCAAGCGAGGCAACTGTTCCAAGCAGACTCGGTTTAAATTCACCCAGTTCCTCGGTTCCCTGTACAAGTGCTTTAATATTGTGAGCAGCCGTTTCGGATTGCTGAACGGCAATTTGCGCCGTTGACGGATAAGGTATGTTTGTTTTTCCATCCATAATCAATGCACAATCACCGATTGCAAATACATCATCATAACCGGGCGCACGCAAATCAGGACGCACTTCGATTTTGCCGTGGTTATGCTCAAATCCGGATTCTTCTACAATGGAATTAGCGCGCACGCCTCCAGTCCAGACTGTCGTATATGTCGGAATTGCCGTTTCTTTGCCCTCTTTTTCATATACAATACAATCAGGCTTGCATTCTTTTACAATTCCCCCGGTAATAAATTCAACCCCGCGTGATTCGAGCGAGCTCATCGCATATTCCGTCAGCTGCGGATCGAATCCTGGTAAAACAGCAGATTCTCCTTCAATATTAATAATTCGTACCATTGTTTTATAAATGTCGTATTCTTCACAAAGCTCCGGGATCCGGTTTGCCAATTCACCGAGATACTCAACTCCGGTAATCCCCCCGCCGCCGACAACGATATTAAGTCTGCCAGGATTTTTTTCATCTTCATGTTGATACATGGCAAAGTTATATTCCAGATGATCCCTGATAAGCCGGGCGCTATTAATATTTTCAATCGTAAATGCATTTTCTTTCAGTCCTGGTATGCCAAACGTAGCTGTCTCGAAACCTAAGCCAATGACAAGTATATCGTAATACAGCTCCCCATTCTCCAGCTTAATCTTCTTTTTATCAGGTTTTATTGAAATGACCGTATCCATTACAAAATTGACTCTATCCAAATTGACGACATCCTTGATGGGGATTCTTGTCCGGTCATGATGCAGTGTACCAGCTGCATTTTCGTGCAGCCAAGTGGTCTGATAATGGTAGTCGTATTTATTAACAAGCGTTATCACTGCTTCATTCATGTTTAACATTTTCTGCAGCTTGACTGCAGTCATTATTCCCCCATAGCCGGCACCTAAAATGACAATGTCCGGTTTCTTCATTATGAAATCACTTCCACCTTTACAATTCTTTATATATCTATATTTGCAGTTAACATGAAAAATATTTGTAACACAATTGTAAACCATTTAATATATTATTCCTTTTCAGGACATATTTCAAGATAAATTTTGGCTGTTGGGTAAATCGATTTTTCAGAGGTTTCCAATCAGCCAGTTGAATCAATACACATATACGCCGTGTTTGTGGTACGATGGGCATGGTGTATTTTGAAAACAATTCAATGGGGGGACATCCATGTCAGATAAACTATTCGACATAACCATTATTGGAGCCGGTCCCACAGGCTTATTCACCGCTTTTTATGGTGGAATGCGCCAGGCAAGCGTTAAAATAATGGAAAGCCTACCGCATACTGGCGGGCAATTGACTGCCCTGTATCCAGAGAAATATATATACGATGTTGCCGGATTTCCGAAAGTTCGTGCCCAGGATTTAGTGGACAACCTGGAAGAACAGGCAAATATTTTTGATCCGACAATTGTTCTCGGACAATCGGTTGAAAAGGTGGAACGTCTTGAGGATGATACATTTAAATTAACGTCCAACAACGGCGAGGAACATTATACCAGGACAATGATCATAACCGCTGGCAACGGTGCGTTTCAGCCGCGCCGCTTGAATGTTGAGGACTGTGATCAATTTGAAGGGGTTAATTTACATTATCATGTGAAAGATATGAACGCCTATCAGGGTCAGCACGTTATGCTGCTGGGCGGCGGTGATTCAGCAGTGGACTGGGCATTAATGCTGGAACCGATTGCCGAAAAAGTAACACTGGTACACCGCCGGGACAAATTCAGGGCACATGAACACAGTGTCGAACAACTAATGAATTCCAGTGTCGAAATTGTAACGCCTTATATACCTGCTGCCATCAGCGGTAATGGAAAGATTGAAAATGTTACGTTAAATGAGGCTAAAGGCGATTCAACTATCGACGTCAATGTCGATTCAGTGCTTTGTAATTATGGCTTCGTTTCAACGCTTGGTTCAATTAAAGACTGGGGACTTAACATCGATAAAAACAGTATCGTGGTCAATACGCGAATGGAAACCAATATCCCTGGTATATACGCAGCCGGTGACATTACGACCTATCCGGGGAAAGTAAATCTGATCGCCACCGGATTCGGGGAAGGCCCGACAGCGATTAACAATGCCAAACAATATATTGATCCAAAAGCTCGTATCCAGCCAAGACACTCAACCGCGATGTTTTAACTTGAAAGCCTGGGACATATCCCAGGCTTTCTGTATTTGGATCAGTGGGAGTTGGTTGAGCTGCTGGAAGCCGAAGTTCACATTTAATCTGCTCGAAGTTCACATGCAAAATGCCTGAAGTTCACAATTAGCCTGCTCGAAGTTCACAACCTAAATGCCGGAGTTCACATTTTCAAAATGAAGCGAAAAAATAAGCAGGAATTTAAGCAAACATGTCGAATTAAATTATAAAATAGAATAAGAAAGGTTGTGCGCTTTTGTATATCAAACCTCTAACCATCCCCAAACATATCCTTCAGGCACAAGCGCTAGATAGGCGAAGCTCGGGCAATCACCCTTTTAAAGACAAAATCAGTAAAAGGGCAATGAACCGGCTCTCCGGTTACAAAGGGGAGCAGTCCATGGATTTTCACCTTCAATTTCTTCCGGAAGACTATTTTTTCATTTTTCATTATGTGAGGCTTCCCGACGAATACGGTTATTTTCAATTGGATTTTCTATTGCTGTCACATCATTTTTTTCTGATTATGGAAGTGAAAAACATCCATCTTAACATGAATTTTGATAACATGGGTCAAGCCTTCCGTAACAGAGACGGAGAAGTGGAATTATTCGAAAACCCTGTTGAACAGGTTAATCTTCAGCATATAAGGTTGCTGAATTGGCTTCGTAAATACAACTTCCCTCCTGTTCCTATTGAAAAAATTGTTGTCTACAGCCGTGACGACACTTACTTGCGAAACATTGCAAACGATAAAGTTATTTCTGCTATTGTCATGCATCGTGACAAAGTAATCCCCAAAATTAAATCGTTTATGAAAAAGTATCAATCCCCACTTATTTCCGAAACCGAACTAATGGAGTTGTCCTATCAATTGTTGAAAGAACAAAAAGATGAGGCGGATGATGGGATGAATAAGTTCAATATTTCATATAATGATCTGGTAAAAGGTGTATTTTGTACAAAATGCGGCACGTTTCCGATTATGTGGAAAAATGGATTATGGCGATGTCACGTTTGTGGTACGACTTCAAAAAAAGCGCACCTGTCAACCTTGGCAGACTATGCTTTATTGGTGAAGATTTATATTAATAACCGGGAAATGAGAGAGTTTTCACAGCTTAAGTCAGTCTACACGGCTAAACGATTATTGCAACAAGAAGGATTTGAGCAATATGGTTCGACCAGTGGCAGAAGGTATAAAATAAACTTGGAAAAACTGCTGGAAGCCGAAGTTCACATTTAATCTGCTCGAAGTTCACATGCAAAATGCCTGAAGTTCACAATTAGCCTGCTCGAAGTTCACAACCCAAATGCCGAAGTTCACAAAATACAGCTGAAAGTGCATGATCCTTTGTCCACAACAGGGGAAAATTCAACAAAAAAGCCGCATTTGCATCGCAAATGCGGCACTCCTCTGATGAATGATTAACTGTTTAACAATTTTCCGGTGTGCCTGTACGCTGCTTTGCTCTGAAGGATGAGCCGCAGCCGCATGATACAATCGCGTTCGGGTTATCAATCGAAAACCCGCCACCCATCATGTTCTGCTTAAAGTCAATAGTCGTTCCTTCAACAATCGGTACATCCTGTTTATTCATAACAACCGGAATACCATTTATGTCTTCAACCATGTCCAAGTCTTCATTAACTTCATGATCAAATCCCAATGAATAGGAAAGTCCGCTACAGCCGCCACCTTGTATACCAAAACGCAGACGAGCACCTTCTTCTTCTTCCTGCATCATTTCTTTGACCTGGTTTGCCGCACCATCTGTTATTGAAATAACCATCTATATGTCCTCCTCTTAATTAAGATGAGTCAATTTAATTGTTACTATCAAGTATACAAACTATCGGCCGATGAATCAATGATGACAACTTGAATAAGCGCATTGTCAATCAGGATCAGGTATCAATAGTAAAATTCACCGTCTGCGATCACCTCTGCCTCGTCTGTCATCCAGACGCTGCCATCTGCCGACCATTTAACCGTCAAATCACCGCCATTCAAATGAACCATAACCGGTCTGTCTTTTTGAGACTTGCCATTCAGGACAGCTGCAACTACCGAAGCACACGCACCGGTTCCACAAGCCCGGGTCACACCCGAACCGCGTTCCCAGACTCTTATATTGAACTCCCCTCCAGAGACAACTTCCACAAACTCTACGTTAACACGATCAGGAAAACGCTCGTCGGTTTCGATAACGGGACCCAACTCATACAATGGAGCTTTTTCAATATCATCAACAAAGAATACTCCATGCGGATTCCCCATCGACACAGCTGTCAGCTTCATTGCTGAACGACCTGCATCAAATGGTTCGCTAATCACCTCAGAAATGTCCTTTCCTGTCATAGGAATCAGTGAACGTCTCAGTATCGGCTCACCCATGTTAACGGTCACACTATGCACCACGCCGGAATCAACCGAAACTTCCGCCTCGATGATATTGGCATATGTCTCAATCCGAAAGCGCTTCGTCGATACGAGATAATTTTCAAACGCAAATTTTGCAACACAGCGTAATCCATTTCCGCAATTTTTAGCTTCTGATCCGTCCTTGTTAAAAATCTGCATACGTATATCCGCCACATCACTCGGGTGAATCAGTATCAGGCCATCTGCACCGACACCGGTATTGATATCGGAGACCTTTTTGGCTAAATCCGGTAACACTACCTCTTCCAGGTCAACATCGAACAAATTAACGTAAATGTAATTATTCCCAAGTGCGTGCATTTTCGTAAATGGTATTCTCATCCTCTAAGACTGAACAACTGCCCCGTTTTTGTCCAGTTCCCGGTAAATCGATTTCAATCTGGGAATGCCCTCCGCAGCGATTTCGTCATTAATGAGGACAAGCGGATAAAAATACTCGTCATCTAAAATACGTTCTGCCAATGCCCGGTGTTTTTCATCGTCCGGCGGTTGTTCAATATCAATGTATTCATATGAAATATTATCAGCGATATATTTTCTGCCGATTGCCGCCTGCAGCCATTCATACGTATCCTTGGATCCCGGTGCACCGACACAGCTGGCACAGATCTGGTCTGCCCCGTAAACCGTAATCTTAATATTGTTTTCCATTTCGGATTTCCTCCTTATATTGTCGATTAACCCATCAAAACAACAGCGGCTAACTGAGCTTAAATCCCTGATTCTGTTCAACTAACAAGTAAGTATCACCTTATTTCATTTTACAAAAAGCCTGATTAAAGATAAAATAAAAGTAATTACAAATGTAAAACTAATGGATAGATTTTTTAAGACATCCATTTTATAATGGTAATAAGAAGAAGCGGGTTCAAAAGCTGGTCAATTTTTTTAACAACCCGGAAAGGAGAAGATGGATAATGGAAGAGCAAGTGCAGGAAGTATTAACCAAACTCCGACCGTTTTTATTGCGTGACGGCGGCGACGTAGAACTGATTGATGTGGATGAAGATGGCATTGTACTTATTCGTCTCATGGGTGCTTGCGGCAACTGTCCAAGTTCCACTATCACATTGAAAGCCGGAATTGAACGTGCACTTAGATCTGAAGTTCCCGGCGTTTCAGAAATCGAACAAGTATTTTAAAATATGGAAAAAATGGCAGACGAGTGCGAGTAAGCAGCTCACTTACCGGACGTTTGTGGTGGTCTTTGTCAATAATAAAAACAGCTCAGTTAAATGTGAACTGGGCTGTTTTATTAATTTAATTTGATTTTTCAACAATCGCGCCAGTTCGCATTTTATACTATTTATTGTTAAACAACCCAGTTTGACAAAGGACAAAGATTTCCTCAATAATCACAGTATAAACGATAGCAATATCGATGCTAAGAGTTTCTTTACAAACAAAATGTGAAAAGAAGACCTGGAAGTACAAAAAGATTTTAAACGTATGATATTATTGACAGTCAAACTTCTTTCGGATAGGAACTCGGATTACAGCTCCTACATCCACCATCCAGCGACCAATGGCGCAATCACCGATACCACAATCGCACTTACTACCATGGCGATGGTACTCACCGAACCCTCCAGTGAATCGCGCTCCATGGCTATAGCCGTCCCGATAGCATGGCTCGCACTTCCGATACCGACACCGGTACCGATATAATGATAGATGCGGGTGAATTTAAAGACAAACGAACTTAGCATAGAACCGCCAATTCCCGCAATCATGACAAACACAGCAGCTAATGGCTCGATCCCTCCCATCCCGGATGCCACTTCCATTGCAACTGGAGTGGTTGAATTTTTTGGTATAATCGAGTAGATGATTTTCTCACTCACACCCCACCATTTGCTTAATAGAATGCCACTGGAGATGCCTATTATTGCACCGATAACGGTTCCTGTAAGAATAGGAAAAGTCAGTTGCTTCATCGTATCCCGATGCTCATACAAAGGATAAGCCAAGGCGACTACGGCAGGTCCGAGAAGATGATTGATCCATCCCCCGCCAATCATATAGGTCTCATACGGAATCTGAAAGAGGAGCAAACTCAAAACCAGTATGAATGTAGCGATAATAACAGGAGCCATAAACGTGTAGCGCCATTGCTGGTAAATCTTCAGCCCAATGAAATAGCAGACAATTGTCCCAATCACTGAAGCTAAGCCGATGATAAGATTACTCATTACTGTGACTCCTTCCTTTGTGCTCGATCAGTAATTGACTCACACGTCCCGCAGATACCATCACCATCAATGTACTTACAAGACCAATGAACACTAGCAATAGGCCTTCCCCTGAAAATAAATCCAGGTAATTGATGACACCAACCGTTGCAGGAATGAAAAACAATGCCAGATGCTTGATAAAAAACCGTGCGCCATCCTCCACCCAAGGAGCTTTCATGATACCTGTCATCAGCAGGATAAACAGAAAAATCAGACCGATAACACTTCCCGGGATAAACAGGTCAAATACCTGTTGAATCCATGTTCCCATTAAATACATAACATATAATACTCCGATATGAAGTCCTATTTTCATAGCATTCATCAATCAAAGTCACCTCAGTTTTCATTCAATGCCATCTAGTATAGCAAAAATGCCAGATTCACAGAAATATAACTATTTAAATGACATGATGATTCATAAACAACTTTAAAAATCTATGCACATGTGACATATGAAAATAAAAAGACATTTTCGAAAAGTAGAACACTTGCACGAAAACGTCCTTCCTCAAATTCTAAACCGCTTTATACCTATGACAACTTTAGTTCTTTCGTCCCCCATTTTAAAAAATTGGCTTATCAAGATTTGATAAACCAATTCCTTAAATATTATGCTATTTTGATAATGCGATTTTTATATGGGCTAAGTGATGCTCTTCATGCCATGCTAATTTTGCAACCTTTGTTGCAACTGTTATTTTACCATTTATCTGATGATCAAAAGTTCGATCCAATTGCTCTTCAGTTAAACTATGACCCAAAGATACGATGCGCTCATTTATACCTTCCAACATTTTTATAGAACATTCTACGGGAAGCTTTGTATCCGGTTGAATAGCCCACTTCTCTTCATCAAAAGCTGGTACTGTTGGACTCTCATCTGTTAAAGCCAGCTTCAAACGTTGAAACATGTTCAACTGAGAGTCAGCAATATGATGAACAAGCTCGCGAACTGTCCAGCTACCATCACGATAAGTTTTGCTTAATTCCTCATCGCTTAATGAGTCGACCGTTTCTCCTAATCGAATCGTGTAAGTTTCAATTTGGTTTAACCATTCTTGAATATTTTCAAATGTTACTTTTTCGGGAACTTGTAATTTGCCAATCGGGTATCTTACATCCATTTTTAATCCTCTTTTCCCTATTCTTTATTTCATTATATTTCAGTGTTAACGCTTAATATAATGAATCGGCTTAGTTCTTGTAAACCTTCAGCATTAAAAACTCTTTCTTTGTACAATATACGCTAAATTCGCTCTTATAAAAGAAGTTATTTTTTCCGCCGTAAGTGAACTACTTAAAATGCGAGTTTGATTTTTTTCATTTCACCGGGGTGACCGACTCGCCCCCGTTAAGCACAGCTTTCAAATTATCAAGGCAAAGCTCCAGCATTTTTGTCCGGGTCGCTGCACTTGCCGAACCGATATGCGGGAGACAAACAACATTGTCGAGCCCCACAAGCGGATGCTCCGGAGAAATCGGCTCATTTACGAAAACATCAAGGCCTGCAGCCCGTATTTCGTTATTTGTCAAAGCATCATACAACGCTTGTTCATCCACTGTTCCGCCGCGGGAAGCATTGACAAAGATTGCGGATGATTTCATCGTCTTGAATGCATCCCGGTTAAACATTTCTGACGTCTGTTCGGTTAATGGAATAAGTGAAATAACAAAATCCGCTTCCTGCAGCAGTTTCGGGAATTCTCTATAAACAGCTCCCAGCTCCTGTTCCGCACTTTCCTTCCTTGAGCGGTTATGATACAAAATGGACATCCCGAATCCCTTGGCGCGCCTGGCCACCGCCTCACCTATTCTGCCCATACCGACTATACCGATTGTTTTACCGTGAATGTCGGAACCTGCCAACAGATAAGGTGTCCAATATTCCCACTCGCCGTCACGAATATAATCGGCTGCTTCGACCAGGCGGCGTGCGGTTGCCATCAGCAACGCAAATGTCAAATCTGCTGTTGTTTCTGTCAAAACATCGGGCGTATTCGTCACCACAACGTCATGTTCACGGGCGGCTTCCACATCGATGTTGTCATATCCGACTGCCATATTTGCAACGATTTTTAAATTTTTAGCGGCAGCAAGAAACTCATGGTCAATCGTTTCTGTCAACAAACACAGCACACCATCAGCCGAAGCAGCTTCTTTCAGCAGCACATCCCGGGGTACCGGCACATCCTCTTTTTCCCACATACGAAATTCAAACGAATCCCGGTATGGCTGTAACACTTCATCAGGAATTTTCCTGGTTACATAAATAACAGGTTTCATTACATCAACACTCCAGTCTATATGCTTAATCCATTAAAGCCAGTGTAACACAGGAATCTGCAGTTCTTCACAATTAATGCCGGCATTTTCAAAAAATAACCCAAGTCTTTCTTCATACAAAGACTGCTGCTGAATGATGGCTGACAGCTCTGTGTGCACAGATTCATAATCTTCAGTCAAAAACCCGCGTTCAATGACATCAAATACATGGATTGGATACAGCAGGCGTGCGTACAATAAACGCCAGCCAAAGATGGATAACGGCCGTATGCGCAAGTAATCATCCAAAAAAGTTCGAATATCATTCATCGGATCGTTTTCTTCAAGTAATTTCAACCGGATATACTCTGCCAGGTCACGGGTCGGATGGTCAAACGCCAAGTCGTTCATCCACAGCACATGATTTCTCAGTTGACTGCGATATCGACTGAATACAATTGTGCCCTGGTCAGTGTCATGGAATCGCTGTTCAATCTCGCTTTCTTGCATGTACTGGATGGCATTTTCGCTTAAGCCGATGACATATGGCAAAAAATCCATCAGCAAACTGTAATAGGCATTCGAATGATTTTTTGCCGCCGATCCGATAGCTTCCTCAAAGGCTGTCAGCTTTTCAATCCACAATGTTTTCCATTGACCATAACTTGAAATGGTCTGAGGTTCATATTGATATAATGCACCGGTTGTATGAAATGCTGCCAGCTGCTCGCCATGTGCAGCCTGGCTCTCGGCGGAAGCATTCTTTACCCGCAATACCATGTGGTATCTGTCGTTATATTGCGTATACCACTCGCCCTGAGTGTTTGGAATGGGAATGGACATGTGTCTGTAATTACTTTCCTGTAAATAGTACGCTAATGCCGCCTGCTCCATATGTATTACTTCCTTCTGTTTAGCAGAAATGGTAAAATAAACATAATTCGCATCTTTAAAACCTTCTCTGCCATCCCAAACTGTTTTTTCCTGCGGGTGGATACCATAATGTGCTGCCAGAAATTCCCTCAATACAGTCACTCCTTTCAGTCCTATTACTAAAATATATATGCTTGGAAGCTCTTCATTTTAACTAATTAAAAGAAAAGGTGATAATAATGGATAATAATACGACTAGAACCAAACTGGAAATTAAAGCACGGGAATGGCTCTCTGAACGCGGTGTCACAATAGAAGATATAGGAGATCTTGTATATTATCTCCAGGCGGATTACCATGATGATTTAAGCATGGAAGACTGTCAGTTCAACGTTGAACAGGTGCTGGGGAAACGTGAAGTGCAAAATGCCATCTTAACCGGCATTCAACTGGACAGATTGGCTGAGGAAAATAAACTAGATGAGCCGCTTCAACGAACGATTGAAGTCGATGAAAGCTTATATGGAATCGATGAAATTGTTGCGTTTTCAATTGTCAATGTTTATGGCTCAATCGGCTTTACGAATTATGGCTATATCGACAAACAGAAACCGGGTATTTTGAAACATCTGAATGATAAGTCGACAGAGGAGTGCCATACATTTCTCGATGACATCGTCGGCGCCATTGCAGCGGCAGCCTCAAGCCGGCTTGCACATGCCGCAGCAGATGATGAGTTGCTCGATGACTGAGAAAGCAGTGCTGCCCTCGGGTAGAACACCAAACAAGACTTGGTTTAATTCCAAGTCTTGTTTGGTGTTCCCCTCATAACGTATCCATTTAAATTTAACGAATCCATTCTTTTAGGCTTTGTGCATGATAGGTAGGCATTTTTTCAAAAGTTGATAAATGAGCGTGCGGCGTAACACCGGTGAACACCATCAGTGTATCAATACCGGCGTTGATACCAGCCAAAATATCGGTATAATAATTATCGCCCACCATCAGCGTCTCCTTCTTTGATGTTCCGATCTGCTCCAACGCTTGTTCCATGATAATGGATTCGGGTTTTCCGATAAATGTTGGCTGTATACCGGTGCTGACTGTTACCACTGATGTAACAGCTCCGTTACCGGGTTCCAGTCCACGCCCGGTCGGAAGCGCCACATCAGCATTAGTCGAAATGAATGCCGCCCCGTTTCGTACTGCCATGCAGGCTTTGGACAATTTTTCATAGGTGACTTCCCTGTCGATTCCAATCACGACAACATCACAATTAACATCTGTAATCGTGTGCCCTTCCTTCCCTAAGGCATCATACAGCCCCTCTTCGCCAATGACAAAACAACGGGCATTATTTTTCATCTGCGAGATGTACTTGGCAGTTGCCATGCTCGACGTGAAAACATGCTCAGGGCTGGAAGGGATATTCATTTTCTGTAATTTATCGGAAACCTGCACTTGTGTTTTGGAGGAATTATTCGTTAAAAATAAGTATGGAATATCTTTGGAAGCCAATGTATCAACGAATTCGACGGCAGTATCAATTGGCTCATCACCCCAATACATTGTTCCGTCCAAGTCGATTAAATACGCACAATAACGATCCATATATCTATGTCACCTTCTATTTATTAGTAAAAGCGTTGGCAACGCCCAGTTCGTTATCCAAATAATTTCTGATATGTGAACTGAAAAGTTTTAATGTATCTGTATGTTTCAGGAACGTATCAGCTAACAATTGATGGTCGGTCTGCAAGTATTCCTTAACGACCATTTTCCGAAGCTGAATAATCGCCTTGTAATTCGCTTCCTCATGTTCAGGAATAACGTTTTCATCGATTAATATATCAATAATGTCATCAAAACTGCCCGGATCGCGCATAATAAAACCATCAATCATCATATTCCCAACATCAAGTGTTGATTCAATCACCATATGCACGGTGCGTTCAAGGTACAGCTTGTCCGCAAACGTATCAAATGTGTGCCTGTTGACTTCTTCCAGCAGCTTATCCATATATTGAAGTGTTTCTTCAATCTTTTTTCGATCAACAAAATACATCGCTAACCCTCCATCTGTTTGTATACACATCATACCACATTTGCGGGTTAGGGGGACATGGTGTCTGACACTCTGTCCCAAATTTGAAAAACATCCAGATTCTGGGGGTATAAAAGTGGAAAATAAATTTGAGTTTCTGAAAAACGAGGTTGTGACAAGAGAAATCAGGTACATTAGCTTCATGAGCAAACTGAAGCGCTATGATTTTGCATTTATGAAAAGTGAAGAAAAGCCGGACAAATATATTGTCATTCATCTGCAGGAGAACCGCTTTGCCCTCCTGGGAAAAGAAGAGCTGTCAGAAAAAGGACATATCGAGCATGTCTTTCACGAATCGGAAATGGAAGCCGATGAAATACGGGATTTTTTGCGGGAAGTATTGTAGAAATCAGGGAAGATGCTAATTGGCATCTTCCCCGATTGCAGATTAGAGCTTGTTGTTCACTCATTTGATTTCTTCCTCTGCTCATCAATCATGTCAATTGCTTTTTCGCTTTCCTCTTCAACTTTTTCCCTAAGCTTCTCCCGTTTGTTATCATTAAACTTAGACAACTTTTCCTCACGCTCTTCAATCCGATTTTTCAATTCAGCGGCTGCTTCCTTACTGATTTTCCCTGATTGCTGAAGATGTTCAAAACCATCCATGTAAAAACCATTTTCGTTCGCTATAACTTCATCAAATTCAGAAGCAATCGCATCTACGTCATCCTTTTTATGAATTGCGTCCCATCTTATATCAGTCGATTCCATCGCACTCCACATGTTCATTTCAGCTGCTTGTAATGCTTCACTGATATTATTTTCAGCCGCTTCAAGCATATCTTCACCAGAATCCACATTGGTGAATTCGCCACCGCCTGCTTCAGCAACCTCCTTAAGTTGCTGCTGGGCTTCATTTCCAACATCAAATCCGATAATATTCACAGCTGTCGCAATTCCGGATTCATGCAGCTGTTCTGCTGCCTTCACCGGATCACCGCCACATGTCTCTTCCCCATCACTGATGATATAGACGATACTCTCAGTATTGTCGCCTGATTGTTTTTTCAAGTCTTTTTCAGCCGCCTTGATTGATGCTGCCAATGGCGTCCATCCCGCCGGCTCAAACTCGGAAAGCGCGTTATCAAACGATCTGCTGTCATATGTATTCATTGGATAAACAACTTCCGAACTGTTGCAGGACATTTTTTTATCAGCATCACTTCCGGTACCTTTGTGGCCATAGACACGCAGCATTACCTGTGCATCTTCCGGCAAATCAGACACAAATTGTTTCAATGCATCTTTAGCAGCGGTCATTTTCACTTCACCATTCACATGTGCACCCATACTGCCACTCGCATCCATTAGTAATGCCACATGCTGCTTCTTTTCCTCTTTTTCCTCAGATTCATTACTATCTCCACTTGTCGGGGCGCCCCCAACCGTAAACGTTGAATCAAATTTTTCATACTTTTTGAGAACAGATCCATAATCTGCGGCCATCAGATAGGTTAAGTAGTTATACGCCTCTTCAGCACTGACATTCTCCGGGAGCGATTCCAATTCCTGATCCAATTTTTCCGTATCGACTTCATTTGTTGCCGACAACTTACCAGGACCTTCATCGACCATCCCCTCAGCGTCATCAGCAGCTTCAGGGATATCAGGTTCTTCCTTTTCGGCTGATTTCTCCTTCTTATGCTCATCACCGGATGCGGCATCATTGGAGCAGCCACTAAAAACAACTGTCACAACAGCCATCAAAATAATTATCCATCTGACATGTTTCATGGCGAACCTCCTTGTGAAATCTATTATCATAGTTTTAAAGTCTGTTGATTAATCCCCTGTATTGGTGTCAGCTTACTTAGGATGTCTCAGGTCTTTCCTTGATGAAGCGTTCGTTTCAGCTAAGTATTTATAAAAATCTTCTTTTTCAACTTCTATGTGCTCTTCTTTTGTTAACTTTTTCATGTTGCGTTGGTATGTGGCATATTCGTTATCTTTAGACTGTACTTTATCATCTTTTGAATATTGAGCCAAATAGCTTTTGACAGCTATATTTTTATGCTTTTTTACGTCAGGGTCATTTAATTCTTTTATATATTTAAATTTCGGCTTACATTCATCCATTGCTACTATCTGCCTATATTGTAAATAGCTTATTTCCGCGAAATAGTTGACCGCTTCTTCAATATCTCGTTTCGTAAAATTTTCCTCATCTCCATCACGATAATTTTGACTTTTTTGTTGAAAATCGCTATATATTTCGACCAATACGTTCCTGCAGGCTAAACATTATATTGATTCTTTCAAGACAAAAATCAAAACTATTTCTGGTTTCTTGTGATAAATGGTCTTCAGGTTCGTTCCAAATGCTTTTTTAATTGGTCATCAAGATCTGCAAATAATCCATTGAACGGTTAAAACAGTTTTATGGAAATCTTCAAAATAAGCTTTTGCCTTGTTCGCAGTTTTTCCTGAAAATGAGCTCATAGCACTCATGCTTTCAATACTTTCTTCAATGCTGCTTAAACTCGATTTAATATACTTTACCAGTGGGATAGATACATGCAGAGTAATCAAAATATCCGATAACACCCTTTTGATTATATAAAGGCGCTCTAGTTAAAATCATCAGCTTAAGATCACCATTTTTCAGTCGTACAACACTACCAATTGGTAATATGTCCATTCTTACGCCCACCTTATTTATACAGTTTGATCATTCCCTATAACTCTATTTCTTTTTTTCTAAACCCTTTAAGCACTTTAATCCTTTCAAGGGGTTTCATAAAAACAAGAACCCATAAAGCTGCTATGCCTACGCCACCGATAATCAACAATACGATTTGATGGATTAGCAAAAAAACCCGAAACCACCAATAGCTAAAAGAATTGCCAAGCCACATCCAAACAATTCTACACGTAACTGTTTCATTCCTTTAATGGCTATTTCTTCTAAGTTCTCCGTGTCAAAAAACATAGGTCGTGCCGTATCCTCCAGATAATAATTACGATATATGATTAATCCTAAGAAATAACTAAGCACAAACATAATTATAACCATAGCTATATTTACAAACGTACTTTGAATTTGACTATAAAAACGATCAGCAAAATCTGATCCATAAATCACGATTAAAAACAGCATGATGTACACTACATATGTTTTCTTTCGATGCTGAACTTTATATAATTCATTATGTTCTTTATCATAAAAAAGTGTATAAAGTTCCTTTTCTCTATAGATTGGGATCAGGTTATTTCATTATTTCACTCCCAAATTCAACTTATGTTATCCAAAACATGAACCTAAACCATCGAATAATCCTGAGACAGCATCACCGATAGCCTCACCTATTTTCTCTTTATTGTCGTACACAAAATCGAAAGCGACACTACCTGCAACACCTATACCAAAGCCAACCACGGATGGTTTTCCTGTTTCCATGGCTTCTTTGACAGCTTGTACTTTAAATTCTTTTGAGTATCTTGTTCGTTTCATAAAGCTTCCTCCTTGGTACATAAGCAGTATAGTAAATTACACTCTTATTGTCCAAGTTC
>NZ_DATGTT010000054.1:0-41792 GCF_035301675.1 Lentibacillus sp.
ATCGTCCAGGATAAGGCGCAGCCGTGAGTTGACCATTTGCTGTTCGGCCATGTTGCTCACCTCCTTTCACCCCTATAATCGAAATAAAACGCAAAAAAGGGGCACGAAAAACAAAAATGTCTTTTTTGAAATTCCGTGCCCCTTTTTCCGGGTGGGATTCGATTATAGAAGAAAGAAGAGTTTTGGTAAGTCGAGGATTTTCGGCGGCGGCCGAAAATCAACATCTTAAAGTCGCTGGGGCAGTTTTATCATATCGCCTAATGTCGCAAGCATGTTTTCGTTATAGTGTGATGCCATGCCGCGGTCGGGTGTAAAGGTCATTTCACCTAATATCGCCTGACCGTTGTAATCATAGAAATCAACACGCACGAACGGAAAAGGGCCCGCTAATTGTTTGGCATAGTGCACCATCTTGTTAAACGAGCGCGGCTCTTGAATATGCTCTGCATCTTTTAGCGTCTGATCTTTTTCGAAATGAATGCTGTTCCATTCCAGGTCAAAGAAAAACCGCTTTACTTCAGCTGCCCGGTCAAGCGCCACCAATACCAATTCAGGCGAACCGTTAAAACAGAAAATTTTATAATCAACCGGCAGCTTACCGTCATGTGTCTCAATGAATCTTTCGCATAAAATTCTTGGTGTCATTCTGGAATAGTGCAGCTCTGCCCGGTCCAAGCCATAGTCAACTTGCAGCCAGCGATTCAGTTTTGCCGCAGCAGCCTCTTGATCGAATGTGTTTTTATCATGGCAAATCATATTAAAACCACATCCGCTCGTTACTTTAAGGACAAATTTTTGCGGCAGAGCACCCCAGTCAATATCTGAGCCATCTTCATAAACACCATATGACGCGTTTAACGCACCGGAACAGCCCTTTTCTTTGGCATAGTTCCGCAGTTCATACTTGTCGCCACATTTGGCCACAAGCGGATGCTGCCAGTATAATTTCAACCATTGGATTTTCTCATTAAAATCCTTGGGGTTTTTTAAATCAAGCCGTTTTCCGGTATATTTTTTGTACAAATATTTTGTTGCCAAATAGGGCGACACTCTTGTAAACAGTGCGATAAACTTTGCGAACACCTTATGATAGACATTCATGATAATCGTATTGTTTTTGAGCAGACCTTTAATTTGTGACAAATCGTGAAACCTCTTTTCCTGGCTTGCTTATTTAGCAAACGTTTTGCTGATATGCAGTGTCATTAATATCAGCCCCAAACTCAGAAGCGCGGCTGCAATGCTGAAGGAAGCCACTGCAGCCACATCATCGGTAAATATATAATAGCCTCCCAGCAATGCGCCTGTCCGGATCACGATGGTCACAATAGAATACTTCAGAAAAAATGCCTGTGCTGCCAAAACCGGTAACGCTTTGATGCTGGGCTGATTAACAAATATGAAAAAGATCCAGAGCGACATCCAGCGTGCATATTCGCCCGCTGTCGCCCAGTCAGCACCAAACACAAAGCTGAAAAGCCAGGGCCCGAACAGCACAATCGTGCCAAAAGGGATAATGCCAATTGCCGTTAGCGCCAGCGTCGCCTTACCAATCAAATGGGTAAGATTTTCACCCTCATCCCGGGCTTCCGTAATCCTTGGATAAAATACATCGCCAACCGATTTTCCGATTAATTGAATGGGAAGACCTAAAACAGTCCTTCCGATACTATAAAATCCCGCCGACGCAGGACCGAAAAAACCGGATAACAATAACACAGGTATGTTATGTGATATACCATTGATCAATACTTGCGGCGCGCGATACACCGGAAAATCTCTGTAACGTTTGCCAAGTTCCCGATACGATATCGCTCCTTCATTCGTGTCACCTGGAGATTTTTTTCTGAGCAGCACCATCAGGAGGGCTTTCACACCATTTCCCAAAGCAGTCAAAACAATCAATACAGCCGCCGCCGGGTGGATGAACCCAATGCCGGCTTTACTCCCTTGTATGATAAGCGCCTGCAGGAATGCTGCTTTGGCGGTGATGCCGAATTGCTTCGTGCGGACAAGCCACTGCTCAGCCGTTTGCATGAAAGCAGAAAATAAGATCACGAGCGGAATCAACAACAAGAACGGCGCGATATCACCAAGCTGGAATAATTCTACGATTGGCTTGTCGAACAAAATGATTATAATGGCGGCAACAGCTGCGATGCCAATTGATATATACACCGAAAGCCGCATTAACCCTTTAGCATCCTTATCCCGCTTCGGTAGTACAACAGCTATCGGATACGTTAATGCCGCAACAGGCGCAACAGTTTGGATAATCGCCATGAATACACCCATCAGGCCATATGCTTCAGGGCCGTACAGACGTGTGATAATGGGCGTTAATGCCAGCGAGATAGCTTGAGCTGCAGCAGTACCGGAGGCCATGATGACCACATTGCGCACAAACGGCCTTTTTAATAACGTTAAAACTTGTCGTTTCATGTTAAATCACTTTTATCCTTTACGGTGATAATCCCGTTCACGCTTCTGTTTTTGATAGACAAACAAGGCCTTTCTGAAAAACCAGAGCGGATTAAAAAGCTTCGGTTCAATCATAAGCACCTTATGCCGTTTCAGTTTGAAGAAAACCGTGATGGCTTTTTTCAATCCAAGATCTGCAGCCTTAATCAATAATGGTCTGCCGCTTAACCCCAGTTTCTTAAAATCTGTTTCTGGCAAGTGTTCTTGTAAAAACCGGTACTGATTGATAAACACGTTTAACCTTGTGTCAAACACATCATTGTTGATGGTCTTTGTCAGGCTGCCTTTGTTTGTTGTCGCACAATAAATCACCTCATCCGACAAATCAAACGCATCCAAATAATAACCCGCCTTAGTCGAAAACATCACATCGTTAGCGGAAATAACCTCATCAAAGCTAATATCATGCTCTTTTATAAAGGACGTTCTCACCAATTTTGACCAGGGGACGATGAATTTATATCGCAATGAAAGTTCCGCTTCTTTTGAATAAGGTGCACGTGCTGCATCCTCAATCAGATTCACAAATGACAGATGCCGGTCTGAAATGTTCCCGGTGTCTGCTTCAATACTGGTCGGTTTAAAAAAGATAATATCTGCAGGAGATCGAAAATTAGTTTGAATGACATCATAAAAACCTTCCATAAAATAGTCATCCGCATCGGCAAATAAAATCCATTTGCCTTCAGCATGTTGCAATCCGATGTTTCTGCAGGCACCCGCACCTTTTTTATCAGGATCATTGCGAAACATCGTCATATTCCTATGCGCGTTACGCTTACGGATTCGATTCAGTTCCTGTTGGTGGCTTTCATCACTGTGGTCGTCGATCACAATAATCTGCACGTCCCCCAAACAGGGAATCGTCCCGAGCAGCCTGCTTAAGGAAGCTGTTGAATTATAGTGCGGAATGATAATGGTCAGTTGCAGCATTTGGTTCCCTTCGTTCGTAGCGCTATTGCTTTTATCCCTATTATTGGCAATAATGGCTCGTTGTAAAACAGGACTTTAGTAACCCTCACGAACAACACTCATAACACCAACTTCATAAAAAATCCCACATATCTGAAACATTTGCATGTCTTCATTCGTCTCATATACAGCGGGGTTGAAATGCATTTCTAATTGGATTGTAATAAAAATCTAATTTACTTAGGCGCCAATCCATAGTAAAATTAAGATTGGTCTATTATTAACTGAATGTAAATTTTTCAGTGACTTTTGAATGATACTATCAATACTGTGAACATATATTTAAAAATGTTTAATCAGAGGGGAATATTTTTATGACTGATGAATCAAGAAGAACAATTCGACGAAAGAAAAAACGTAAATTAAGGAAAAGAGCCTTTTTTATATTAATTCCATTATTTGTCATATTCGTCGGTTTATCATATGCAACCTACTTATATGTCAAGGCTGACTCCGTGTTATCCGATTCATACCAGGATGACGGCAGGGAGAAATCCGAACTTCGCGATACAAAGGTGGATCCGACCGAGGATAATGTTTCCATCCTGATTACCGGTGTCGATGCCAGTGATGTCCGCAACAATTCTGACAACGCGCGTACGGATACATTGATGCTTGCCACGTTGAATAAAGAAGATAAAAGTGTCAAAATGCTGAGCATACCGCGCGACTCATTGGTTTATATCCCGGAAATCGGCCGTGAAGAGAAAATAAATCACGCCCATGCTTATGGCGGTATGGACGCTACTATTGGTACTGTGGAAAATTTACTGGATATTCCGGTCGATTATTATGTGAAACTCAACTTCGAAGCATTTATCGAGGTCGTTGATGCTGTCAATGGAATTAAGGCTGACGTCCCGTACGAATTGTATGAGCAGAACTCAAAAGACAAGGAAAGGGCTATCCACCTCATGCCCGGCGAGCAGAAGCTGAACGGCGAGGAAGCCTTGGCACTTGCCCGCACCAGGAAACTTGATAATGATATTGAGCGCGGGAAACGCCAGCAGGAAATTATAAAAGCTGTTGCCAACAAGGCGATGTCCCTGAATTCCATCTTAAAATATGACGATATCATTGAGGCTGTAGGGTCTAATATGACCACTAACATGACCTTTGGTGAAATGAAAAGCTTCATTTCATATGGAAGGGCACGTGACAAACTCAGCTTTGAAACGTATACCCTGGAAGGAACGGATTATCAGCCGGGTAATGCCTATTACTGGCAAATCGATCAGACAGCACTTGCAGAAACACAACAAATGCTGAAAGAACATTTGGAGCTCGGAAACACAGCAACTGCAACTGAAGAAGATGAGTCTCCGGCTGCCGCTGGGGAAAATACAGGTTCATATTAATGATTAAGCTGCTGACCCTTATGTCAGCAGCTTTTTCTAAATGACCACCCTTTTTACATAGAAAAAGATGCGGTCGTAACTATACTTGCATTCTTTTCCAACCAATTCATTATGTTACGGCCTTTCTCTGACGGTACTGAGACTTGCGCGGACTACGGGTATTCATTGCGCGGTCATGATTTCTGTTTATATTCCCTAATTTTATTTTCAATAAATTTCACGTTGGGCCGGTACAGGCTTGCTTTTTCCATAAGTAACTCCGCAGCTTTATATTGATCATATACTTCCATCAATAACGCGAGTTCTCTGTACATCAATCCTTTGTCAGTATTATTTATATTCAGCTGATTCTGTAATTTTTCCTCCTGGCGGTTAATTTGTACTAAATCCTCTTCCAGCTTTTTTAATCGGGTAATTAATTCCAAACATTGATCCTTATGGAACGATGAAAGCTTTGGCAGCAAAATTTGCTCCATAAATTCCAACAAAATGTCACGTATTGTCTTCGTTAAAATTGGATAGATTTTTTCTATATCTTCAAATGTTGTATCAATTTTTTTATATTTATCTGTTTCCGTCATTTTTTCCTTTGAATAATCAATACCAAAATTTACTTTTAGCCATGTCATGTCTTGTTCTGCAGCAGATGCTATTTCTTTTTTTTCTGTTAGTGGTATATCAAATTTGTCTCCTCTGATTCTTAACAGAGGTTTGTCGTCGCTCCTATGTCTTTTACTATTATGTTTACCATTTATCATTAGTGGGATTCTACCATTGATATATTCCAAAAAATCCCCAGTAAACATCGAAACACTATCATTTGTACGAATCTGCTTTAAGGTCTTGATGACTTTTTTATCGACATTCAACTCTTTCAAAAAGTGCCCCATTATTCCCATTCCATGCTCTCGGGCTTTTTCAAATGGATAAACACAAACCGACTCCTCACCAAACACTTCCATAAACTTGCTGATTTTATCTTGAAACAGAGTTGGTATAATCTGATTCTTTCGTTTATTCAATGATGCGTCATACCGAACCCCGCTTTTAAAGCTTTGTTGTATTGTGCTGATCGTCCATGTTACGGGATTTCTTGTATAAAGCATAATTTTAAACTCTGCCTGATCCAGTCCGATACTAATTAAGTAATCCTTCATTTTTTCAAGATTTTTTTTGGAGAGATTTGGAATTACTTCACCTGATAAAATCAACCGTTTAGCCGTACTGTTGTTAATCGTTGATTCAAATTTCTTGAGACTTTGATTGTCCTTCGTTTGAATCTCCTCTTTAGAAAGCACTTTTGGAAATCTGTTCGGTGCAAGTCTCTCCGGATGACTTGAAAATGCGCTGCATAAAACACGTCCGTGATTGGGCTTCCAACATCTAGGGTATAAAATTCCTTTATTTAACAGCAATTTGTTATTATCTTCATTATACAATGAGTTTTGTATGCTCGATGTTCCTGTTTTTTCTAATCCTACGTGTATAACAACCTCTTTGATATTATTTCCCGGCAACACATACACCTCTCAATTATGAATGAATTGAAATTACTTACAGTTTCTTCAATTAATTCTCCCTTAAAAACAGAAACACTCAATATTGGTAATCAGATATAATCCTATTGACTTGTTCATATGTATTCAGAGTATTATTTCCATTTGTGCATTCGACAAGCTGGGCATACTGATCAACATGGCTTTTCAACTGATTTCTATTAAAATTCGATTGGATTGTATCATTTAATTGATTGAAATCATAGACAATGTCGCCAAATGCAATTTCCTCCTGCAAAATGTTAGGTGAACCATACTGTGTTTCACATTCTTCTTTGTCTTCCCAATAGAAAACTATATTTGAACCTCCAGCAAATGCCAAATATGAAACGGAGGAATAATCTGAAATAAGTACTTTTGTTTTCAACAATATATCCTTAATATCCCCTTCATATAAATAAGATCTGTTGGCATTATAAACATCTGGAAATTGTTCTTTAAGAGTTACTTTTGCTTTAGGATGCAGCACAACATTTACCTTTTTACCATCATAGAATGAATCGTTCCGAATCAAATCAAAAAACTGACGATAACGCCCAATGTAACTCCCTTGATCCATATTACCCGTTAAATCCCATGGACGCCATGTCAGTAGAAAAGTGATTTCCTCCTTAGGCTGCTTGTGGGAATCGACATAAAGGTCCATATTTGGAAGTCCTGTAATCAAGAGATCCTCCGTTTCATAACTGGACCTGCTTTCGAATAGGTCATGTTCGTATTCAGAATTTACCACAATGTAATCCGGGGCAATAGGAACTTTTCTGTTAAAATAGCCCCTTTCAAAAAGGTCTGTAGCTAATGCAACCCCATGCTGCAAAAATACCTTGAAATGATTATTTAAAATTTTTCTCTTTATTAAAGAATCATTGTCGTACAGCCGTCTTTGGACGTGCGTCACAAGATCGGAAGATATAAAACTTCTCGCCAAAAATATAAAATAAAATGCCTTAATACTGTTCTTGGCCATTAAGTTTTTCGGGTAACTCCGCTTTAGTATGTTATACTCCGGATTATTTTGATCCAATATGTAAATACTGTATTTATTCTTTTCAACAGCATGTTTGAATAACTCAAAGCCGGACTCAGCAGCTCCTTTAGCGAACTTCTCGAAATATATATCATATTTTTCCTTCTTACGGCTAAATAACGACAAAGCATAGGCTATTTTTTCTTTGAATGGGGTCCAACGACTCATTACGGATGAAACGACAAAAACATATTGACCTGTTATTGACTTTCTTACATATATTTCTACATCTGACCCGGTGAGACGAGCGGAACGTGTATTAAATATAAAGTGATTTTTGTTATATCCGTCTGAAGTGCTTCTTTTAAAATTGTAATAATAGCTTTCATCCTGGTCCAACGTTCTTACATAAACCGGTACATTAATTTCACTGGTATTAACATATAGATGATAAATATCTTTAAGTGGAATACGAATCCAGCAAGCATGTACCAAAAGGGATAACTTCCCTGTATTAGAGGAAAATTTTTTTCGTATATTTTCTGGAAGCAGAAAATGCACTTTATAATTATTTGTCTTTCGGTATCCCAATGACAAACTTATATTCTCAAAATAATAATTCCTAAAGCGCAGCACACCCAGAATCAGTACAGAAGAAAACAGCATTAAAAACGTGGTGCGATACATTGGCGTCATCTCTAGTTTATTGATAATTTGCTGCGGAGACAGGTTTTTGTGCCGCTTACTTCTTATGAACGACACTTTTTGATTCGAATCAGCATACACGATTATCTGCATTCTTCCATCTTGTATTACATTGATTAATTCCAGCGGTTCAAACCTTACATCTCTAAATATCTTTTGTGTATCATGTCGGTAAATATGATGCTTTTTATTCGCCTTTTTCTTTGAAAGATTTCTTTTACCACTGAAATCACAATACCCTGATTTTATTTTTAATGTTCCATATTCTAATGTTGTAAAAAATTGATCGTTAAGATTATTTTCCACTGTTGAAAAAGTCAAGCTTCATACCCCCCTCGTCATTTACATAAAAGTTTACTCTCCAATGTTATTATTATCCGCTAATAAAATCATTCTCTTCATGAATTTTTTATGAAGAGCTGAGAACAAAGACCCGTAAAATCTCGAGGTGTCTGATTTATCTACTAAATAAATTGCCGGACACCGACATAAGAGTATATTAAGATTCATGGTCTTACATACAGGTTGTTTGCTAAGGTGAGCTTCTCGAAGAAAGGTTATAAAAAAATCTAAAGAAGGATGCTAATACCACTAAAAAAAATTGATAAGTGGGATTGATAAGTATCTTGAATCCTTTACATGATATGGTGAGATATTTGGAGACTGATTGATGTCAATTAACAATATTAAAATCACAACTGAATAAGTTCACGGTTGCAAAAGTCTCTTTCAAATGTACCTAAAAGTTTTTATCATTATAGTAACATTATTGGTTAAATATTATCAATATTTGGATTAATCCCACTTCATAGAATGCCCCACATACTCCGTCGTCAGTATCGAGGACCATGCCACTGAACAAACCAATTTGGGCGTTTTTGTCCAATGCCCGAAAGGGTGGGTAAGAATTTACATTATCTATATTGGGAATTTTCGTAATGATACAATAAAAAATCAGCATACTAATCTGACGTGATTCGGTATGCTAATCATCATTTTACTTCCACTTTTCTTGCATTAGCCTTTTTTAAGTTTAATCCGTATGATAAATTCAAATACCTTCAGAATTCGCTTAAAACGCGAGGGCTGCTTTAATAGCCGGTAAAGCCATTCCAAGTTCAGATTGATCCAAAATTGCGGAGCACGAGGCACAGTACCGGCCAATCCGTCAAAACTGCCGCCCACGCCCATCAATAGCCCTTTGGAAAATCGATCGATATGCTGCGAAATCCATAATTCCTGTCGTGGCAAACCCAGTGCAACGAAGACCAGATCAGCACCAGAGCGATCAATTTCGTCAGCTATGTCCGTATCCTTGATGTCAAAATAACCGTGGTGCCGCCCGGCTATCTGCAGGTCAGGAAATTGCTTTTCCACTGCTGCGACAGCCTGCGCATTAACCGCTTCCTTCGCCCCCAGGAAATAGCAGCTTAGTTTATGGTCATTGGCATACTTCAGCAAATCTATCATTAAATCATATCCGGGTATCCGTTCCTGCAATGGCAGTTTCATAGATTTGGCCGCCATTAATATACCGACACCATCAGGAATCACATAGTCCGCTGACTGGACACTTCGTTTGTAGTCAGGATTTTCCCTCGTCTGCATGACAATTTCCGGATTAGCGGTGACGAGAAAGCATTTCTGTTCAGCCATCAGGCTCGGATACAAATAATCCTGCAGCAATTCTCTTTTCGTTGTATTCAAAAATTCGATATCCATGATCGTTACCGTTTCATTCATGTTTTGCAACCTTTCCATCCAAAACGCCTGCTCCAGTTAGAGCTTTTGAGCGCTTGTCCCATTAAGGGCGCTGCCAGAGACCTTTTACAAAGTTTGTCAGCGGCTTATATTCGCTGTTGATCATTTCAAGGTTTTCAATTAGTACCTGCATCGTTAATAACGCTATTGAAACGATTAAAATGGCTCCCCACACCGTTGACATGGAGAATAATATGGCTGCCGTACTGAACATCATACCGAGCGCATAAATAAGCAATACTGTCTGTTTATGCGTGAATCCAGCCTTTATCAGTCTGTGATGCAAATGCGCACTGTCCGGACTGGATAACGGCATTTTATTAATGTAGCGCCGCACCATCGCTATCAGCGTATCAGAGATTGGCACGCCCAAAATAAAAATCGGGATGATAAACGAAATGACGGTGACATTCTTAAACCCAAGCAAGGCCAGCACCGAAATCATATACCCTAAAAAAAGCGCACCTGTGTCACCCATAAATATTTTCGCCGGGAAAAAATTGTAGCGCAAAAAACCGGCCGTGCTGAAGAAAAGTATAAATGCCATCGTCGCAACATATACATTCCCCATGATGACCGCCATTGCTGCAAGTGTCAGCAATGCGATAGCGGACACACCCGCAGCTAACCCATCAAGACCGTCAGTCAGATTAATCGCGTTGGTCACACCAACGATCCATAAAATGGTTACAATCGAACTGAAGAAGCCAAATTCGATTTCACCGCCGAACGGCAAATTAATGAATTCAACCTGCAGTCCGCCCCAGAAGACGATAAACACAGCAACCGCAAGCTGCGTTAAAAATTTGGTTTTTGCCGATAAATCAAAGACATCATCAATAAAGCCAAGCCCGATCAGGACAAAAGCTCCGATTATGATGGCCAAATGATATTCGCCTGCCGGCTGAAGAATCAGCAGCCCGATTAAAAAACTCGCAAAAATCGCCAGCCCGCCAAGCGTCGGAACTGGATCTGTATGCACTTTCCGATGGTTCGGCTTATCTTTTGCATTTATGCGTTTTGAAAATTTGATAAACAGTGGTGTTATGATTAAGGACACCAGCATGGTTAACAAGGCCAGTAAAAATATGTTTACCACTCAGCCCACCTCATTTTTAGTTAAACATCTCATTAATTAGACGAATATATTGTAAAATTGTTTCGAAATCATTTACATTCAATTTACATAGGCAACTCAACTATACATTATAAACTTTTTTGTTGAAAGCCGCTACTGGAAATTTTTCTGCTAAGTCTTGAACATTTCCATATTATATTGCTTGTAATTTTCCCTTTTGATTCGTAAATAATGCATGCCCGATGGTAATTATATTTTTTGAAACCTATCGTATGGAAGAATATACTGAAGATGTTAACCAAATGCGAAACCATAACACACATATAGATTTGGAGTGACCGATATGCCATTAAACTTTGCACACCGCGGCTCGCTGACGGAAGCACCTGAAAATACACTGCCCGCATTCCAAAAAGCAATCGACCACGGAGCAGCAGCGATTGAATTGGACGTGCAGCTGACAAAAGACAACCATTTAGTCGTCTCTCATGACCATAAATTCACCAGGTTCAATAAAAATGTCACAGGACTGATTAAGGATTATACACTGGAGGAAATCAGAGAAATAGATGTCGGTTCAGCATTTGGAGAAGAATTTGCCGGGACTAGCCTGCCGACACTGGAAGAAGTGCTGGACATTTGTCCGGAAAGCCTTTTTTTAAATATTGAAGTGAAGAACATCCCCGTTATATATGAAGGCATTGAACATATTTTGCTCGATACACTGACTGCCTATCAACGAACTGAAAATCTGATCATTTCATCATTTGATCATGTTGCTTTAAAAAAAGTTCAGGACATGAACCCTGATATCGATCTCGGCATGCTTTTTTATTACCGGATGCTGCGTCCATGGGATTACGCAGCCAACAGCGGGCTGAACATAAGAAGCCTTCATCCCAATCAAGTGTATGTTGATCAAACGTTTGTTCAAGAAAGCAAACGCCATGGTTACGAGATTTATCCGTTCACCGTCAGTGACTTTGATCGGTATGAGGAGCTGATCGGTTTTGGGGTTGACGGGGTGTTTTCGAATGAACCGGGGATCTTCACAAAATGACGCCCTGCAAAAACAGGGCGCTTCGCTTATGCTTTCTACACTTGGTGATAATAATCCGGCAAGTCTATATTGACTCTTTGTGCCAGCTTTAAATTGTCCTCTTTATAAAAATGGTTAATCTCATCCTGTAATTCCTTGGACAAGGTATAGCGTTTATAATGCAGTTTGAGGCTGAGATTATTTTTGAGGAGAGTTCTAGGTGAAATTGTAATTGCCTTTTTTGGCTTGCCCATAAACTTTTCTACAGCCTTTTTACTGTACTTTCGTTTTAATTTTATCTGAGCTTGAGGGATTTTGCCGTTTGGATTCTTCTGCGATTTGAACAGTTTGTTAAGTCTCCGTGCCAACTTTGCCTGAAGCATTCCAAAACTCCGGTTCAATCTAACATTGCTGTATTCCGGGATAGTTTCCACACCAATGTAATTTAATAGTCTTAACAAGTAGTTTTCTTGTTCTTTTTTAAAATTCTCATAGATGAAGACAAAATAATTATCACCAAAAAGCTGTTCCACGGCGTCTAAGTAATCATTGTATAAATAATGCCGGAGCTTGTTATTTTTTCGAAGTTCCTCGAAGTATTCTGCTTCACTTTTCGCGCCGCCCTGATGAAGAAATTCGATATAAAGTGACGTCATGATATCGACTTGCTTTCTGATGCCAATGATAAGGCGGACATCATACAGATCTTTCGGAAAAATTCGCCTGAGATCTTTCAGAATGCTGTAAGCACTCTTGGAATTCTTTTGTGAAAAAGGGCTGCCTGTAAATCCCTCATAGGAAATGAGTGCAGGAACCTTTTCAGATCTAATGTCTTCAAAAGTATTCCGTAATCTTAATATATCTATATCCTTTAATTTCCGCAGCCTGATTTCCTTAAATAATGATTTGGCATGTGTTTTTCTAATCAAGTCAACTTCTTTCAACTGTGGGAATACTTTCCATTGCAAAAAAGTTGTTGCTGTTTTATGAAAGCCGATGTGCAGATAAATCGTTTTTTTCAAGAAACTTCACCCTCGAATAAAAGGTATTTATTAGGTATGTTATAGATGCAGGGGATAAAATCAGGAGATGCAGGCCGGCAGTCGTAAGATATCGGGACCGCCGGCAAGATCTGTCACTCAATTCTCGTAATAATAGCCTGGAAGTTCTATACCTTCCCGCTGTGCCAGTTTCTTGTTATCTTCCTTAAAGTATTCATTAATTCTTTCCTGAAGATCGTCTGACAGATGATACCGCTTGTAATGCAATTTAAAGCTTAATTTATTTTGCAGAAGCGTTCTTGGTGAAAGCGTAATTGTTTTTTTCTTCTTATCAAGTAATTTACTGGCGATTTTCTTACTGAAATTCCGCTTCAATTTGATGGTGATTTCCGGTATCTTTCCATCAGGATTTTTTTGTGTTTTGAATAACGTGTTCAATTTTCTTGCCATTTTCGCCTGAAAGACGCCATAACTCCGATTGACTTGCTGATTGGTGTATTTCGGCACTTTTTTGACACCTATATAGTTTAATAACTCTAAGAGGTAGTTGTCTTTACCTTTTTTGAAGTTTTCGTAGATGAATACGAAATAGTTATCGCCAAACAGTTCCTCTACAGCATTCAAATAATCATTGTACAAATAATGACTGAATTTGTTGTTGCGTTCCAGTTCATCAATATATTCTGATTCTTTCTTATTCCCTCCCTGATGCAAAAATTCAACATAGAGAGAGGTCATTAGATCTACCTGTTTTCTGATGCCGATAATCAGATGCACATCATAGTGCTCTTCCGGAAAAATCCTTCTGAGGTCTTCCAGAACTTTATAAGCACTTTTGGAATTTTTCTGGGAAAAGGGGCTTCCTGTCCAGCCTTCATAAGAAATTAGCGTTGGAACCTTGTCAGAGCTCTGTTTTTCAAATTCATTCCTTATACGATGAACATCGTCATCATTTAATTTTCGCAGCCGTACCTCTGTTAGTAATTTTTTCGCATGTGTTTTGCGTATAAGTTTCACTTTTTTCAATTTCGGAAAAATACTCCATTGCAGAAAAGTGGTCGCTGTTTTATGAAAACCGACATGCAAATATATGGTTTTTTTCACTAATGGTCACCCTTATAACGTTTATTGTCTTTTATTCGGATATATACCAGTTTATGGGCCGGCCCCTCTTAAAAATCACTGTCCAAACACTTCATTCACGACTCTTTCCGACGCATAGCCATCTTCAAAGCTGCAGAATCTAGTATAAAACGCATCTAGCCTTGGTTTGTATTGTGTACTGAATTGATCAATGTTCTCAATAGCCGAAATGACCTCTCCTTCGCTTTCCAGTATCGGCCCCGGCAGTTCTTTTTCAATATTAATATAAAAACCCCTCAGCTTGTCACGGTATGATTCCAAATCATACATAAAAAACAGCATTGGCCTTTTTAAATTAGCGAAGTCAAAGAAAACCGATGAATAATCAGTGATCAGTATATCGGATATGATATAAATCTCTGCAATGTCATCATAATCAGAAACATCGAACGCAAAATCAGAATAGGGTGCAACGTCAAATTGGTTGGCAATGAAGTAGTGCATCCGGAGAAGAATCACATATTCATCACCAAGTCTCGTTTTCATTCGTTCCAGATCAAGCTGCAGTTCAAATTTATATTGACCTTTAACGTAGTATTCATTATCACGCCAAGTGGGGGCATATAAAATGACCTTTTTACCGGATGGTATCTTCAGTTTCTGCCTAATTCTTACAACATCTGTTTCATTCCAATTATAAAGAATATCATTTCGCGGATAACCACTTTCAATAATTTTACCTTGAAAATCAAATGCCCGTCTAAAAATTTTTGTCGAGTAATAGTTTGGGGATATCAGATAATCCCATTTTTTCGTTTCCTTCACGAAATTTCGTTTATAAGCTTCGGCAGTTATACCGGGAATATGGACCTCATCCATATCTAAGGCAAGTTTTTTTAGTGGTGTACCATGCCATGTCTGCAGATACACCACCCCATTAGGTTTTTGCAGATTTCGGGAAAGCCTTGAGTTCATTACCCGGTATTTGGCCCTCGCTAAATAATAGTAGTATCTTAAGGAAAATCGTTTGACCCGTTCAGGTTTACCCGGAATCTCAACCCGACGATTTTTAACAATCCAGACATAGGTATAATCATAATGGTTCGCTTTCAGATACTCATAAATATTTTTTGGGTTGTCCGAGTAATATTTACCCCGAAAACTTTCAAAAACAATCACTTTTGATTTTAGCGGCAGTTTCATAAAAAAGTGTCTGTAGAGAAACAGAAAAAGCTTCTTTTTTCCTTTAAGCAGTCTTTTTTTCATGTCTGTTCTCCTTCAGGCTTTTGGAAGACCAACCACTGCCATTATACTATTAATCACGCGCTTTTTAAACAATTTATTTGGCTACTGAAAAATTACTCTTTTTGCACTATGCACGTTTTCGCATGTAAATGAAGAATCCTGCCAACAGGATTATGATGATTAAGATTCCTGCAATGTACAGCATACTATTATCTTGTGAGTCACTCTCCGATGCTGTGTCCGTATTTTGTCCCGGTTGTTCTTTTGTAAAGTCTGATAAAGGGACAGCGTAGACGTTAGAGTCCTGACTCCCGATGAATAGTGTATCATTGACAATAATAGGACCCGATGGTGCCAGTGTACCATTTAACTCTTTTTTTCCTGCCACGTCACCTGTTTCAGCATCGAGTGCATACACCATACCTTCTGTGTTGGAAAAGTACACAATACCATCCTGTGCTACGGGCGGAGCCTTCATCACTTTATTTTCAAACTCCCAAAGCTTTTCACCGGATTTCAAATCATATGCATAAAATGTTTCCGTTATTGGACTTCCGACAAAAATTTTACCGTTGTAAATAATGGGCGCACCGGATTTATTGTTTTTCACAAACTCCCCAGTTCCCAAGCTTTCTTTCCAAAGTATTTCCCCGGATTCAGTGTCCATTGCGTACAGCCAATGTTCGGGATTGTCACTGTCTCCTGTCAATGCGGTTGTAACAACTGTGTTGTCGGCAACCGCCGGTGGTACATCATCCAAGCCTGCAAACACATCAGGAAATTCAGTCTGCCATTTAAATTCATCATTCTTTAGATCATACGCATAAAACATATATGGAAGAGGCCCGCTTCCACCGACATAAAGTGTATCCTCCGTTACATTGGGAGCGGACATGCTGACAGTTGATCCTATCTCAGCTTTATGAAGCAATTCGCCCGTTTCGGGATCGAGTTTATAAAGATGTTTATCACCGGTGGCAATGTAAACAGATTCCTTATAGAATACAGGAGTCGGCATAACCTCCCCTTCTGTATTATACGTCCATAGTTCCTCGCCTGATTCGGCATCAAGTGCCATCACACCACTTTCCCCGGTACCGCGGATTCCATTATCCTGGAAAAAGCGATTCCCAAACCCAACAAATACCCGGCCATCATGGTAAATCATTTCCGAGTGAACCCAATTCGGTGCTTTATTCTGCCAAAGTTTTTCACCGGTTAAAACATTGAAGGCAAACAAGTCACCAGAGTTGTGGTTACCCACAAACATTTTGTCGCCGGCAATGACCGGGGTTGCTCTTATCTGCTCGGCTGTCTGATACGTCTGACTCTCAAGTGGTTCTGCGCCATTATTGAACACAGCGTTCTTGTTACCTTTCAGCCGGTATTGATTCCATTCCTCTGGACCAAAGCTATCTGCTGCCTGAATTTCTGACGGCATTAACATACTGATGGTAAGTGTCACCAGTAAAACTAGATAGAAATTTTTGCTCATCTTCCTAACCTCTCTTAGTATATTAGTTACCGATAAATCAATCTTTTAAATGGTTCTGATGAATCCATACATAAGTTTCATCAAGTATTCCATGGTACCATATATTTCCCCCGACTTTTTCTGTTTTATCCACATTGAAAATAGCATCTTCAAAGTCTTCCAAATCAGCATATATCTGGTTTTTCTTCCCGCCCCATGGACGCTCGAAGGCCGCTCCCGTTCCTTTTAAACGGAATTCTTTCGGGTCGCTATCGATTGCTACATGGTTGCGGGTAACTACATCTGATGCTTTTACCCAGCCAATCACACCCTGTTGTGCACTTGGCTCGTTGCTTATCAAGTTGTACAATTCATCGTTGTAGGACAGCTGCTTTTTCACATAGTAAACACTATGTTTATAATAGTCCGTCGCTATTTCTTCAATCCGCTGGAGTGGATCGCTATAAATATACGATTTGCCGCCTTTAAAGTGGCATAACAGACTTGTCGGATTCTCTGAATAATCGGATTCTGCTTCATCGTTTTGCTCTTCGATATAATTCCCGAGAATTTCGTCGGTGGACTCCCCCGCCAGAACTTTATCTTTATACAATCCCCGTTCCTTCTTCGACATCTTTTTCCAGATGGATAAAAATTCTTCATATTTTGGGATGACTTCACCTACATCACCAAAATCTTTGACCGTCCCATATTCGAGCCAGAGAACTTTATCACAGAACTGTTTCATCTGAGCGGTCGAGTGACTCACAAATATGATGGTCTTGCCTTTATTCTTGAATTCGTTCATTTTATTGAAGCTTTTTTCGGCAAAGGCTTTATCACCCACCGAAAGTGCTTCGTCTATAACCAGTATCTCCGGGTCGATATTGACAGAGATGGCAAAACCAAGTCTCGACCTCATCCCGCTTGAGTACGATTTAACCGGCTGGTCAATAAAATTATCCAATTCGGCAAATTCAATGATGTCTGGCTCGAGCTTTTTAATTTCATCTTTGTCAAACCCGAGCATGAGACACTTTAATTCAATGTTATCCCGGCCTGTCAGATCATTCTTCAGGCCTGAGGCAACGGCAATAAGAGATGTCTGTCCGTCTATTTCAACATGCCCTGACGTCTCTGGCACGATTCCCGCAATAATATTCGAGAGAGTTGATTTACCGGAACCATTAATACCGATAAACCCGACAACATCACCTTTTGCCGCCTGAAAATCAACACCATTCAATGCATAGAAATCATCACCGTAGCTTTTCGGTGTGACAAGATCCAGTATCCTGTCTTTCATGCCGTAATATAATTTATATCTTTTCGTTATGTCTTTCATATTGATTGCTTGTTGCATTCCCATCACATGCCTTTATAAATAATCAATAAAGTGTCGTCTGAATTTGACATGCATCTTTGCCCCGATTAAGAATAATACAACGACAACCGCCCAAAAGAACAGCGTGTACTCCCACTGAGTTATGAAGTACCAATCAACTCCAAACAAGGCGTGTCTGTATCCTTGCAGTAAATAATAGACAGGGTTCAATTGCATCAATTTCATCAACATGTCAAAATCACTCAGCAAGGTCAACGGCCACAGCACACCGGATAAATACAACATCATCCTCAGTGTTGAGGTCAAAAACATGTGCACATCCCGTATCATTGTGGATAAGGTTGATGTGATGAGTGATATGGAGTAAAACAGACAAAATGATGCAAAGATAAAATAGAAAAGCTGTAAATAATAGATATTGACGTAATACCCTAAGAGTTGAAAAATAACGATTGTGATACCTAGCAGCATTAAATGGACATAAAATCTCGAAAATATGACAAAGTTCGGTATCACGCTCATCGGAAAATTCATTTTAGACAGTATCCGAAGCCTTGAAAAAATAGACCTCGACCCTTGTACGATTGACTGGTGGAAGAAAATCCACAAAAAGAATGCAGCTATCAGCCATGGAAAAAACGGCACCGTTTCCCCGCCGACATCAACAGGATCGCGTGATCTCAATGTGCTGAATACAAACCAGTAAATCGTAACCTGAATCGCCGGACTGATCAATTCCCACAGCATCCCAAGGTAGTTGTTGCTATTATTGCTTTTCAGTTCGAATAGGGACAGCCTTCTAATCAGATGAAAATATTGAATCTGTTCTTTTAATACAGTAATTGCTGATTTCATTGTTTTACCCTTTCAGATCATATCTCATGTTAAATGCCACTAAATTATACAAGTTCCATTGTTAAATGACAATATCCAAAAATAAAGCTTATACCTCGCTTGGTATAAGCTCACTTATTAATGAACACTTCTTCTACAACACGCTGGCTTGCATTACCATCCTCAAGGTAACAGAATTTGTTATAAAAAGCTTCAGTTGTCTCGTAAGGTTCATATCCTTTCCGGTCGATTTGTTTAATTTCGTTCAATAACCCCTCTGTTGTTTTGACCAGTGGACCCGGCGCTTGGTTTTCAAAGTCAAAATAAAAACCCCGCAGATTATCTCTGTAATCATCAATATCATAAACGTAAAACAGCATCGGCCGCTCTAAATTGGCATAATCAAAAAATACGGATGAATAGTCGGTTATCAGCATATCCGATATTAAATAAAGCTCCCGGATATCCTCATGTGCCGACACATCATAGACAAAATCGTCATAACCGGTTAAATCGAGATTCTCAGCCACCAGATAATGCAATCTTAGGAGGATGATATAGTCACTGCCGATTTCCTCCCGCATTCTATCCAAGTCCATTTCTAAATTGAACTTGTACTGTCCGCGCCCGTAAAACTGATTATCCCGCCATGTAGGCGCATATAAAATAACTTTTTTATTCTCAGGGACACCGATCTTTTGTTTAATCTGCAAGATCGTTTCCTCGTTGTTTGAGTTAATCAAAAAATCATTTCTCGGATAACCTGACTCAATCATCTTTTTATCAAATTGAAAAGCCCTGCGAAAAATTTCTGTCGAATATGCATTGGGAGAAACCAGATAATCCCATTTGCTGGACGCTTTCAAGAAATTCCGCTTATACTTTTCTGCATTAGTGCCAGGCATGTGCACTTCATCCATGTCGGCGGCCAGTCTTTTCAATGGTGTCCCGTGCCATGTCTGCAGGTATGTCGTGTGTTCTGGCTTAGGTATCCATAAAGGCAGGCGGCTGTTAGAAACCCAATATTCCGCCCGGGACATTTTGAACAGCCATTCAATTGAAAACCTTCTGACATAAGGCACGTTTTTACCCTCGAAATACCCGATATGCCTCCGATCCGTACTCCAGTACATATCGAATTCAGGATGGTGCTCTCTGAGATACTCATAAATTGCCCTTGGGCTATCGCTGTACTGCTTGCCGAGAAAGCTTTCGAACATGATTGCTTTTTTCCTAACAGGGAATTTACCCAGGATTTTAAAAGCGATCTTGTATAAGTATTTAAGTTTTTCGCCCCTGCGGACCTTTACCCAAGCAGATTTAAAATTTCGAACGACTTCATTTTTAAAATTATAATCGGATAATTTAAACGATAAATAATGCGATGTTCTTGTCGGTTTAATTAAGATTTTCTTTTTGACATCCTTATTTGGAATAACCTTTTTGATATAATTGTCATCTCGTACATCGATACGCAATCTGGGACTTCTAAGTATTTCCTCCGCACCATTATATGTATAATCCATCTCCAAATAAAATTTGAAAAACAACTGCCCTTCCGCATTCAAAAAACGGGAAAAATCAAATGATCCTCCAAATCCACATTTCAGCAGTTCTTCATTGCCATTATATTTATCAGATAAATCTTTTCTCTTCTGACGTTCCACGGGTATCTCGATTTCTTCCGTGTCCTCACTGACCGTTACAATGACCTTTAACTTATTTATGTCATAATTATTGGTTTTATATAATGGCGGAAAATTAAATAACCCGCTAAAATTCAGTTCATTATCCCTAAGGCTGAGTTTTTCTATCTTGGAGTACAGAAAGTATTTATTTAATCGGAACGACAATTTCCCTTTATCTGTCGTATATGGATAAAACATTCTATCCTGTTCCGGAAGAAGAATCGATAAAAATCGATATTCGTCACGGTCACTTTTAATCCGGCTTCTTTTGATTTCGTCATCCTTCCTGCGGTTCAGGTATAAATCCCATATATCTTGATCCAGGAATGTTTGTTTATGGTTGTAAAAGGGCAACTCTAATATTAATATGGTGAAATCACCATCATTTTCACTTATAGAACAACTAAGATCCAGGGTTTGATTTGTTTCTCGTTCTTCCATCGTAAAAAAATATTCGTCACAATCATTTAAAACAGATTCTTTTAAAGGAAGCTTTATTTCATATGTATTGTCTTTCAGCGTGATATCGTCTGCTTTGTTATGGCTTAGTGTAGACATGTTGAGAAAAAGCACCTCTCGTAAAAATCAATTATAACCAATATTATATATCTGTGTTTGTTGATTTTCAAATTGAAAATTAATATACTCTTCTAAGATGTTTGGTATATACTAGAAAATGATACTGTATTAGCAATCAACCGTATTATCAAAACTAAAAGTGAGGTTCACCTATGAAACCGACAATTTTTTTCCTGATTAATTCAATCGACGTCAACCGTGGCGGCTTGACAAGAGCTTCATTAAAACAGGCATCATTTTTTGCCGAAATGGGATACAATACATATATGCTCACGTTCAACTTCAATCTCAACTACCCGGAAATCCGGAAGAAATTATACGAGATGAATAAGGTTCACAAAAATGTCATTATTCCGAATATGTATGAAGAACTTGAAGGTCATAAAAAACCATTAATCGCGAAGCACCCTCCAAAAACGGCATCACTGGAGAAGCTGTCAGAAGGTTTTACACTGGAGAAACGATCTGATCGCAATGCATACAGGGTGCATAAAAACGGATTATACTATAAGTATATTTCCTTGAATAAAAACAACTCACTGAACTTCATCGATTATTACGATGATAATAGATACCGCATAAAACGCGAAACATTCGATCCGTGGGGAAATGTCAAAAAAGTCACCTACATGGATCTCGTTTCAAATAAAACACGGCAAATTGTATATTATGATAATAATGGCCGTGCCTATTTATCACAGTGGAATAATCCAAAAAAGAACACAGTGCAGCGAATATTTTTATTCGACAAAAATTCATCTGTCACGGCGTCGTATGTTAATGATGATGTTTCACATAAAATAGACTGGCTTCATAACACAATTGATCGCCTGGGGGGGGACAAATCTGTTGTTGTATCGGATACCCGAAGTACAGATGAGGTTCTTATTCATTTGAACCATCCAAAGGCAGCCAAAATCTGGCGAATGCACAGCAGCCATTTGGATGCGCCGTTTACCGTGGATGCGCCTATTACTGAAAAGGTTGAGCCCGGGCTTAACAGTATTGATGAATTTGATGTCTCCGTGTTCTTGACGGAAGAACAGAAACAAGATGTCATCCGTCGAATCGGGGACAAAGGGAATATTAAAGTGATTCCGCATTATCATGCTGAGCCGGATAAGAAAACAAAAAAACTCAAGTCGCTTTTCTCACGGAACGAAAAAGATAGATATGAAGAAAAAGATAGAAACCTGGCAGTCATTATCAGCAGGTTGTCTTCCTTAAAGCGGATAGAACACTCAATCAAAGCATTTAAATTAGTTGTCGACAAAGTTCCTAATGCAAAATTGGAAATTTGGGGAACAGGGGAAGAAGAAGCAAAGTTACAGCGTTTAATAACGAAATCAGGTTTAAACGATCATATTTTCTTGAAGGGGTATACTCACTATCCTGACAAAATTTATCAAAGAGGTCTATTCTCTTTAATGACCTCTAAAAAAGAAGGGTTCGCCCTATCTGTGCTGGAAAGTATGTATAATAAAACACCGGTCATCAGTTACAAAATCAAGTACGGTCCAAGCGATATGATCGTTAACAATGACAATGGGTTTATTATTGAGCAGCCGGAAATTGAAGAGCTCGCCAATCGAATGATACACATGTTTGAAAATCCTGATAAGGCAATAGAGATGGGATCAAAAGCCCGAAAATACATTGACAAAAACTTTAACAAAAATGTCTATAAAGAAAAATGGATGGAAACCGTAAATTCAGCATTGGACAGGAAGTTCGGAAAATAATGATGAAAAAAGTTCTGCCCTTTTATGGAGCAGAACTTTTTTATTGCAGCTGCGTTATTGTACATATGAATGATGCATCCAGACAGTCTTGCCGCCAAGCCTGCCGCGATACCAAATATTGTTCCCGACTTTCTCAGTCAGATGAACATTGAATTGTTCCCCTGCATATGCCGACAAGTTATATACATGATTCTTGGAGCCGCCCCATGCTTTAGTGTAGGCATTCCCTGTTCCTTTGATCGTAAAAGTTTTGGATTCACTGTCAACTCCTACATGAGAATGGACAGACATTTCCGCTGCTCTCACCCAGCCGACAACACCCTGCTTTCTGCTCGATTTTTCGCTGATCAGATAATATTTTTCTCCACCGGCATTCGCTTGCTGTTTAATATAATACACGGCATTCACATAATCATCTGAACTGAAAGCTAACGAATCATCTCCCACGGTTTCATAAATGACTGATCCGGATCTGAGATGACCCAGCTTGCTGGTACGACTCGTTTCATAATTCGTGACATAGCTGTTATGCATCCATACTGTCTTGCCGCTAAGCTTGCCACGGTACCATATGTTATTGCCTACCTTTTCAGTTAAATGAACATCAAATTTCTGGCCTTTATAATCCGAAAGGTCATAAATCTGATCTTTTGAACCGCCCCACGCTTTAGCGTAGGCATTCCCTGTTCCTTTGATCGTAAATGTTTTGGATTCACTGTCAACTCCTACATGAGAATGGACAGACATATCCGATGCTCTCACCCAGCCGACAATACCCTTTGTACGGCTCGGTCTGGTACTGACCAGGTAATAGGTATTCCGTCTCACTTCAGCTTCTTCTTTTATATAATACACTGCATTGGTATATTTCTTTCCCGCTTTTTGGTATGCTGCGTTTTCTTCCAGTGTAGAATATATCCGTACATCTGAACTGCTCAAATGGCCCAGTTTACTCGTGCGACTTTCTTCTATCAAATAACTGTAATGTATCCAAACCTCCTGGCCATCAAGCATACCGCGGTACCATGTATTATCTCCGACGACTTCCGTCAAATTAACTTTAAAGATCTCGCCGGCATATGAAGACAAATCATAAACCATATTGTTAGGACCGCCCCATGCTTTATCATAGGCTTTTCCACTTCCATGGACTTTAAACGTTTTATCATTCTTATCCATGCCTTGATGTTTATGTGTGCTCATATCTTTAGCCTGAACCCAGCCCAACGTCCCCTTTTTGGTGCTTGGCTTTCTGCTTATTAAATAATAGCTTCTCCCGCCAAGTTTTGCTTCAGCTTTAATATAAAATACTTCCTTTGTTTTAGCTGACCCTGCTTTTTTATAATTGCTGCGAGATGTTGGGTCATCATAGATTCTTGCGTTGCTTGATTTGATATGACCCAGCTTACTTGTGTTTCGTTCTGCTTCCCGGACTTCTTCTTTATATTTATCCTCGACAAGCGTTACGAATTCGCCCCAGTTATAACCCCATCTCTCAAAGTAACCGTGCGGATCCACATGATTTGTTCCGCCAAGATGGTTACTCACTGCATAATGTGACCACAGCGTGCCCTCGCCATCATTTTCAGCGCTGGTTACACCAAGATTATAGTCATATAGAATAGATGCCACGTACTCAGCATAATTATTGATAGACCGGGCAAATTCATCAAAGCTGTCCACTCTCACCAGTTCCACATGAACAAACCGCTCATTTGCATATCTGCCAGCACCCCAGGCACCTAAATCAGTCGGATGGATTTCTATGATATTATTATGGTCAACAAATGCATGAACAAAAGCGTTTTGATGGTTACGGCTCATGAAACTTATTTCTTGTCTGATATTGGAGTTGTCGTTGGCCGTTTCATGAGCCACAACACCTTCCACAGCACCATAACCATTGCGGTAGTTGAATTCTGTGAAATCACTGTTATGTTCATAGGATACATTTACCGGATCCATATTTCTGATATAGTTGTTTACATCCGGATATCCCGACATAATAGTAGAGGACCCTTTTCGCTTCAAATCCTTTTCTTCCTCACGGTCTTCCTCCGTTTCATGCCGGCTTTTAAATTCACCATCGCGCCAGCCTTTTGGTATGTACTGAAGCTCTTCTTCAGTCAGTTCGCTGATGTCTTCGCCGTAAACTTCTGTTCCTTTCTTAATACCATGATCATTTATATCTTGACCTTTTTCGGCAGAAACCGACGGGATCATCGATAGAATGAACAGAATTGTCATGACAAGTATGACTAGCCTTCGCATATTATCCTCCCATAATGCATCAAAATATTCTTCTCTTTATAGTATATCTATGATTCTATCAACATATTAAGATGCCTTGGTCCCGTTATAATCATGGAACCAAGGCAAAAGTACTACTTATATACAGGAACTTCCAGGTTCAAGTATTCAAGTCCAAGCTCTTCATATAAGCTGTACATTGAACCTACCTGTTTGGCAGCCCATCCCATATCGGTTGCATACTGGTGAGCCGCATATCCATATTTATCCATCGCTGCAGGATTCCAGCGCATCTCATATAACGTATTCTGCACTGTTCCTGCATTGTTTTGGCCCTTAATATACTGGTTGCCGATGAATTTTGCTCCACCGATGATTGCAGCTTCCGGTGTGAACCAGCCCTCTTCATAGGCCCTCTTTTTGCCGCTTTCTATGGCAGAACCGTCAACGGCCCCGACGCCATACATATTATAAACGATTTTTCCATTATGCTTTATACCCTGCGCAAGCGGTGAATCACCTTTTCCCGTTTCGTGAACCGCATGGGAAATTAAATACACCTCATTGACACCATGGCGTTGCCCAGCTTCAATGAACGCTTCACCCTGACCTTCCAGTGAACCCATACCGGCTAAATAATCGTTTAAGACACCCGCCGATGAACCGGTTGGTCTGGACAAATCAAGAAACTGAAATTTTTGCAGAGAGTTATCAATGAAATTCTCAGGATTCATATAGTACATGGCATCATCTTTTGTAGCATTTCGCCATCTTTGATAACTGATTTTATGCCAATCGCTCCCCTTCTGAGTGACGTCTATCGAAGCACCTTTAGAAACTGTACCATAGATGTGCGCGCTATTGGATTTTTCAGCTCTTACATTAAGGTTTGCTGTTGTTTTTGCGACCTCGCCATTTTTCTTAGCTAAAGCTGAATGAACATATAATGTTTCATCTTCATATTTGATTTTATACCATTTGGTACTTCCATCGTATTTGTCGCCATTCACTTCATCTAATATGGTTATTGCAGTACCTTTGTTCACTTCAGTCTGAATATATTGATCTTCCAATCTTGGCTTTGTCCGCAACCTTACTGCATCACCGGTAATCAAAGCAGAATCAACAAATTCTACATAATCACTGCTGACATAAGCAGGAGAGCCGCTGTAAAAATCTGTTTGCGGAGGCGGATTCAGTTCATTCTGCATTCGCCACGCTTCTTCAAGACTCAGATCTAAGTACTGGGTTTTAATTCTATCTTCTTCGACAAATGATTGATGCACCCAGATGCTATTGCCTTTAAAATCGCCGCGGTACCAGATATTACTTCCAACCTTTTCAGTCAGATGAACCTGAAAAACATCGCCTTCAAATTGTGACAGGTCATCGTAAACCAGATCATTATTGCCGCCCCAGGCTTTTGTGAATGCTTCTCCTTCACCTGTAAATATAAAGATTTTGTCTTTTTTATCAACGCCTACATGTGGATGAGTATTCATTTCAGAAGCGTTCACCCAGCCGACAACTCCATTTACGCTGCTCGGTTTATTACTGATTTTATAGTACGTCTCACCGGCTGTTACTGCCTGCTGTTTGATGTAATAGACAGCATTTGTATAGTCGCTTGTTTTCAGTTGGGAAGACTGATCACCCAATTTTTCATAGATCTTGGCGCTGCTATACAAATGACCCAAACGGCTGATGCTTTCCGTTTCAATGCCCGTCACATAGCTTTCATGCACCCAAATACGTTCACCATTAAAGTCACCACGGTACCAAACATTGCTGCCTACCGTCTCTGTTTTATGGACATTAAATACATGACCTGTGTAATTGGAAAGGTCAAGTACGTGATCTTTAGAGCCGCCCCAGGCTTTTGAATAAGCATTGCCTTTACCGGTAAAGCCAAACGTCTTCTCTTTCCTGTCAACTGCATTATGAGAATGGATCGACAGGTCTTCCGCTTTCACCCAGCCGACGACTCCTTTTTCACTGCTTGCCCGTTCACTGATTAAGTAATAAAGCTGGCCATTTGCTTCGGCCTGCATTTTAATATAATATACCGCATTCGTATACTCATCTCCGGCTTCAAAAGCAGACGTTTCGTAACCGATAGTCTCATAGATCTTTACATCTGAGCCGCGTATATGCCCAAGCTTGCTTGTGCCCTCTTTTTCCACTTCTGTTGTTATGACATAGGATTCGTGCAGCCATACAGTTTCACCATCAAGTTTGCCGCGGTACCAGATATTATTGCCTACTTTTTCAGTTAAGTTGACTTCAAATTCCTCATACTGATATTTTGACATATCTTTAAAGACAACATCTTTGGATCCGCCCCATGCTTTGCTGTATGCTGTTCCATCCCCGCTTATATAGTAAAGCTTAGAATAGCTGTCAACACCAACATGTGAGTGTGTCGACATGTCAGATGCCTTCACCCAGCCGATAACGCCATTTGTCCGGCTCGGTTTTTGGCTGATTAAATAATAGGTTTTATCCCCTGCTACAGCTTGCTCTTTAATATAATAAACAGCATTCAGATAGTCATCTGAACTGAAGGAAGTGGATTCATCACCTATTGTTTCATAAATTGTTGCCCCCGATTGGAGATGTCCCAGGCGACTTGTATTGCTTTTGTCAACTTCCGCCAAATAGCTTTCATGAATAAAAACACGTTCACCATTAAAGTCTCCGCGGTACCAGACATTACCTCCGACCGTTTCAGTTTTATGAACGTTAAATTTCTGCCCTTCAAAATTGGAAAGGTCAAATACCAGGTCTTTGGAGCCTCCCCACGCTTTGCTGTAAGCATTACCGGAGCCTTTAATGATGAATGTTCTGGACTCTCTGTCAACACCTTTATGCGTGTGTGTCGACAAATCAGCTGCATTCACCCAGCCGATGACACCTTTTTCACTGCTTGCATGCTGACTGATTAAATAATAGGTTTCTCCATTTGCTTCAGCCTGTAATTTAATGTAGTATACTGCATTCAGGTAATCTTCGGCACTGAACGAAGTTGATTCATCGCCGATTGTTTCGTAAATAACAGCATTGCTGTGAAGATGACCAAGTTTACTGGTACTGCTCGTTTCTATAGCTATTTTCTCTTTAGGATCTTCATTTTCTTCTTCAACAAAACTATTATGGATCCAAACGGTGCTGCCGTTCAATTCGCCGCGGTACCAAATGTTGTTTCCGACCTTTTCTGTCAAGTCAACATTAAAGGTCTCACCTTCAAATTTCGTTAAATTAACAAACACTAAATTTTTATCGCCGCCCCATATTTTTGAAAAAGCTTCTCCGGAGCCCTTAATGGCAAACGATTTGGATTGACTGTCGACGCTGCGATGGGTGTATGTGACAGCCATATCCTGATGTTTGACCCAGCCGACAGTTCCTTCCTCACTGCTCCGTTTCGTACTTATTAAATAATACGTATCCCCTTCATAGTGAGCCTGCTTTTTTATATAGTATACCGCATTCAGATACTCATCAGATGGAATGGTTGATTCTTTTGCGATGTTCTCATAAATGACTGCACCTGAACTTAGGTGACCAATCATGTTCACATCAGTTTTTTGGATGTCAGCCTCTGTAACGGCCGGCTTCCCAGAAGCTTTGAATGAGCTTGCTTCAGATTGCTGTGTGTTCTGATTTGACTTTTTATTTTGATGTTCATCGGTATCCTTTTTCCCATTCTTGCTGTCATCATTATTCTGTGTCTGCTCATCCTGACTTTTATCCTTAGTTCCGCTCTGACCATCTGATTCTGGCTCAGATGTTGTTCCATCCTTTTTTGAATCTCCTGCCAAATCAGCATCAGAATCTGTTTCGTCCTTTTTAGGCTCTCCGCTCTCAGGTTTATCGTCATCAGAATTTTCGCCTTCTGATTGCTTATCACCCGAAGTTTTGCCTTTTTCACCTGTATTTTTTTCTTCCTGAGCGGATTCAGAATCAGTTTCAGAGGATGAATCACTTTCCGAAGGCTCACCCTCTTTGTCTTTGTCCTGCTGACTCACAGCCGCATCATTTTCCTGACCGCTTTCAGCTAGAACACTGTAAGGAAGGGCAGCAGTAATTAACAGAAGCGCTACTAGTACGATCGATAACTTTCTCATTCAAACCCTCCATGTGATTTTTCTTATTAAAACAAAAAAGTCAAGTCTCAGTTTTCCGTCTACCACCTCGCATTTCGTTATTTTAATAATAGATTAATATGTGAATGAAAATTCGTGTCCGTCTGCCTTATCAGGATTAATGCTGCTAAAAGGTGCGAATAAAGCTATATGTACTCAAAAATCCAAGAGCTTTCAGAATATTAATCTATCAAATATTATACTAAGAAAAATGTTTATTTTGAACCTTAATTTGACAATTTCATTACAAAACATGACGTTTTTTTACAAAAACACGCAAAATGTAATGCTGTGCAGTGAAAAACTTGTTTATATTATCCGAGTATCATAGTATAATAACATTAGTGTCTTAAAGAAAATGAAAGTTCTATACAATGCCCTTGTAAATAAAATACTTTACTATATAATAAGCGTATAAACTGGAGGTTTAATAAAATGAAAAAAGTAATCACGTACGGAACTTTTGATTTGCTCCACGTCGGGCATATCAATATTCTGCGCCGGGCCAAAGAATGTGGCGATTATCTGATTGTGGCCATTTCCTCGGATCATTTTAATGCTATTAAAGAAAAAGAAGCATATTACAGTTTCGAACAGCGCAAAGTTATTCTTGAAGCTATCCGTTATGTCGATGAAGTGATTCCCGAACATAATTGGGAACAAAAAGTAGAGGACGTTCAGAAACATGATGTCGACGTGTTTGTAATGGGGGATGACTGGAAAGGTAAATTTGACTTTCTTGAAGACTATTGTGAAGTCGTTTATTTACCAAGAACAGTGGGAATTTCAACAACTAAAATCAAATCTGATTTGAATCAGACGAACAATGGTTAGGGAACTGGCAATAACGCTATATCTTTCTGTTTTTCGTGCAATTTTCACCACTTTTAAACAATTTCCCCAAAAGAAGAAGACAACATTTGTTGCTTCATTTGGGGAAAATATTTTATATACTGTTAAAGAACTCGAAAAGCAGATGGATGAGCAAGTTGTTATTCTTAAAACTTCCCATTGCAAAACAGATTTTGGATCTGATCGTTTAACTTTAAACTTTGAAACTGGCAACCCCGCTGACTGGATTCGCTCTGTATATCATTTGGCAACGTGCGAAAAAGTTTTTGTAGATAACTACTTTGGTTTCCTGGCTGCTGTTGCATTCAAACCGAGTGTTCAATGTATCCAGCTATGGCATGCCGCTGGGGCGATCAAGCAGTTTGGCTTGAAGGATCCCGCTATACAGGGCCGTTCGAGACTGGCGTATAAGCGCTTCAATAAGGTTTATCGGCAATTTGACCATGTTGTCGTTGGCTCGGACCATATGGCTTCCATCTTTCGTGAAAGTTTTAATTTGTCCGAGGATAGAATTTTGCGTACAGGTATCCCGAGAACAGATTTCTTTTTTGATGAAACAGCCAAGAAAAATGCTGAGCAAACGTTGGTTGAGCAATATCCAATTATAAAAGAAAAAAAAGTTTTAATGTATGCCCCGACTTACCGTGATGATGAACTGAATTCAGCTGAGCTGGCATTGAATATTGATAAAATGTATCAGGAGTTGAAAGATAAGTATGTATTATTCCTGCGGTTGCATCCCGCGGTCAACGGTGAATTCCAGAATAAGTATCCGGGGTTCGTTATCAATGTTTCAAGCTATCATAATATGAATCATTTATTAGTTGTAACGGATATGTTAATAACGGATTATTCATCAATACCTTTTGAATTTTCATTATTGGATAAGCCAATAGCATTCTTTGCCTATGATTTGGATCAATATACACTGGATAAAGGGTTTTGGAAAACCTATGAGGATCTTGTGCCGGGACCCGTTGCAGAAACCACACATGACCTGGTTGATATCATCGAAAACGGAACCTATGATATGGATCGCATTCGAAACTTTTCCTCCCAATGGAACAAGTATTCACAAGGTCAATCAAGCGAACAGTTGATTAAAGCCATGTATACAGAGGACGAACACTATGAAGTTGTCAACGAAAAAGTAAAAAGCTGACCCAAACGTCCAATGATGACGTGGGTCAGCTTTATTCATTTCAAAAGATCATGGCCTATCGGCACGAATAATTGCATCATAAATCCGTTCATTATTCTCATCATCAATATGAGTGAAAATGGTTCCTTTCTTTTTTCTGACCGCTGATTTCTCTTTAAATCCATTTTCAATATACTTTTCAATTGTATCAATCAGGGACTCTTTATCTTTACATATATCACCAAGGAATGTTTGACCGGCTGGCCTTAGCAAACCATGCTTGAAAAACCGCTCAAAATCAAAGTGATAAAAAAGAACAGGTTTACGCATGTAATTAAAATCGAAAGAAACAGAAGAGTAATCCGTTATCAGCAATTCATTTCTGATCAGAAGCTCCTGAACATCCGCCTGGCCAAATTCGATAATATTGATATGGTCAGATGCCAATCCGTAGAATTGATGGACAAATGGCTGCATCCTGTAATGAACGTAAAAGTCCAGCTTTATATTGTACTTTTCCAATAGTTCATTCAATCGGTCATCACTCAGCAGTTCTTTGTACTTGCTGAAGTATTCTGAGTCTGTAAACTCATGTTCCCTAATCCAATCCCGCCAGGTTGGAATTAGTAAAATCGACCTTTCCGCCTCATGATTTTCCATTAACCGATCGAAACGGGATAATCCGGTGATTTTCACTTCATTTGAATCATATCCCATCCTTTTTGTTACCAGATTATATTCCGGCCTCGAACTGACGCAAACCATGGTGAATGGGTATTTGTAATATTGCTTATCATAATCAACTTTCTTACGTCCCAGCACACCATGCTGGAGAAATACGCGTTTACTTTCCTGGTAATTCGGCCAGTCAACAGCCTTTGTCGGTAAAAGATACTCCACATCATGTGACCCTATAAACGTATCAGCAGTTGCAGCTAACTTAAAATGCTTCATTGAGCCAAAAGTGATGATATTGTCCAGTCCCTGCAAATTCTTCCTATCCGGTGAATCAGCGGTTATCACGTAGTAGATATTTTTTTCGGGATAGTTTTCACGGCAGAATTTAAAGAAATGATATCCTGTATCTTGTGCTGTGTCGGGCCTTTCACCGATCAGCCATACATCTTTTCTGCTGTCTACGGTACGTGCTTGTTGGTATTTCATATACATCATTTTTCTGAGAGCGTAAGCATATGTTTCCAGTTTAAGATGACCGCCCGGCGTAAAGAGCAGAAAGGTTCTTATGCCTTTAAGACGATGCTGTAATGAATCAGATGCCAGAGGATAATCCACAAAATAGTCATATTCCTCACAACCCAGGGTTCTTTCTTTTTCTTGATTATCATAGACAAGGCAAATCGAAAAGTCAAAGATATCCATTTCACTTTCCTGTAAGGAGAATATTTTTTTCAAAGGGATTGTAGTATTAAACCCGGAAAATCGGTAGACATCCTGAACTCCTGATTCATCAAGTTCTTCATTGTCGATAGGAAAAAATAGCTCCTTGTCCGAATGTCTTTTCCTTATCTTAATGTATCGTTGCATTTTATCAAGTGAATCAAACGGCATCAGTTCGAAATAAGCATAGCCTTTTAAAATGATATGGTGATCTTCAATGCCATAAGATATAATGTTTCTTTTCATTTGTAATTTCCTGAGATTGATCGAAATATTCCAGTTTATGGTTGGATAAAGATATGCCTGATACACTTCATCTCCGTGCAATTCAACACATGTTTCTTTTTCGAGACTTGCCTTATTCGCTAAATGCACGCGGAACAAGTAGTATATCCCGTTCACCCAGAATTTCATGTATAAGTCCCATGTCATATTTGTTAAATTTTCCGGCAGTATGTCATTATAATTTATTTTCAAATCTACAGAAATGTGGTTTTTTTCCGGGATAACCTCTAACGGCAGCGCATGTTGCTTATCGCCATCACGTTGTTTTATAAGGAATTGTATACCTGAAACAGAATCAGTGAATTCGTTTCCTGTTATCTTACCGATCATTTGAATGCTATAGTCATTCCTGACACCACACTGCTGAATATCAAAATGTATAGTTGGCGTATAAACGATTGACGAAAGCGAATCTTTTTCGGTTATGTAGCACGTTAATCCATAGGTCACATCTTCTCTGTTAAACACTGCTGTCCGGTCCCAGTCAAAAATACGTTCATCTTCAATTTTAAGCCTGTATTTCTGTTCATTGCTATATAGTAAATAATAATCCCAGGTCCCTTTCGAAACATCCATCTTATTAAAATCAACCGTTGTTTCCCAGCAATTGATCTTCGGCCATTTTAACGGGACTATGAAAAAGGTTTTGGACTTCCTCTTTTTCACCATTAAATGAATTGTATCTCCAAGGGAATCATCCGATTTGATTATTCCTTTTACGGTTAATAAACCATCTCTGCTCATTTCAACAGAATGAACGATATGTGTGAAAGATGCTTCAGATGCAACCACACAATGACCTCCTCTTAAATAACAATCCATTGAACAACTATAATTTAATTAAACTATATCAAACTCCATTAAGTATCGTCACGCATAAAAAAAGCATCTGATTAACAGATACCCTTTTTAAACTTAGATATATCATTTTGCTTTGCAAGTGTGATACCCACAAAAATATAATAAATTTTATGGTGCAGCCAGCCCGCTTAATTTATTAACAATTTGTTTAGCTAAATCAGGATCTTTGGTGCGAATTATAACCTGTCCGTCAACAATACTTGCGACTCTACCGTTTTTATTACTTATTGTCACAGGATTTTCCCCAGTAACTGTATAACCGGATAATCTGTTTTGAACTTTCTCAGTATATGTCAATGGCTTAGGCTTAGCTTCCGGCTCCGATTTAGTTTCTTCCTTTTTCCTCGAATCTCCCTTTTCGTCAGGCATTGGCTTGTCCTTTTTTTCTTTTAAAGCTGATTTACCAGACTGGCTGCTGCTCCCGGCTGAATTACTATTGTTGCTTGTGTTATCTGATGTCGTTCTTTCCCAAGTATTACTTTCGCTGGTGTCTTCGTCAGCAGCTACTTCTGTCGTTTCAGCCGTATCAACATTATTTTTTTCTGTATCGTTGACTTCTGTCTCCACTATAGAAGTTTCCGGCTCCACTTCCTCGGCGACCGTTTCATCTTCTTGTGTTACATCTTCCACTTCTTCTTCAACAGCCTCAGTATCATTGGCGGTATACTCCCCAACCGGGGCAATTGTTTCCGAATGATTTATATTCCTGAATTCTATAGATGGCTCTGATTTGTTCCCGTCCTCTTCAGGATCTTCCAATTTCGCTTCACTGTCATCAATTGTAATGGATTGCGTATTATAGTTATGTAATAAAATAATCGATATGATAGCAATAACGCCAATAACGTTTCCTAAAACAATTAACATCTTCTTGTTAATTTTTCGCATGCTACACCTCCAAATCATACCTGCTAACATCATATACAATAATTGTCCAAAAGTAAATTATTGCCACGACTTTAGTCATTATAACCTTCATTTGATATACAGCAACATCATTTCTGTATAATTCCGAGATATGAATTATACAAAACCATTAAGCAATGCTAGAATGAGTCTATAACGAAAAAGAAAGGTGTAAAACATGAAAACTAGAAAACTATTATTCATAATCGGAATTATATTTTATACTATTTTGGTAGTTGGTGTTACCTATTGGTTCACTGCTGATACTGAATTTGTTAAAGAGGCAACTTCAGTTAATGTCCAAGGAAAAAGTGATGATAGCCAAAAGAAAAAGTTCAACCGGAATAATAAATCTTTCGATGAAGAATATAATTGGATACCATTGCCTGATATTGATTTGGACAAACCTGACAGTGTTTATAACATTAATTCACTGACAACTGAAGCGGAAAACGTTATTGATTTAAGATCATTATCCGGTCATGACGTTCAAATCAATGGCAAGGATGTCAGCGGGAAGGACAACTATAGTCTGGAAATAGATGAAATTAGTGAAGACAATCAATTGACACTAACCATTGACGGAGCAGATTATACAATCCGAACACTGCCTGAGGGAATGGAAGGCTATGATTACGAAAATAATGGTGCTGAAGATGGCTACTATTATTTCACCTATGAATCGTATATTGTAAAATTAAACACAGATGGTGAAGTCGTTTATTACAAAGATGTCGGATTGTCTTATGACTTTAAATTGAATAAGACGGAAGATGGTGACATCTATTATAGCTATTTAGTAAAAGCGAACAACCAGGATAAAATTTCGAACATCGGCTATCAGACAACGAAAGCAGTCATCATGGATGAAAACTATAATGTAGTGGATGAAGTCGAATCCCTTGTCCCGACTGATAAACTTGACGCAAGCCCTTTAGAAAATCATGAACTAATTGTATTGGACCTGCATCATTATATTATCAGTTCCTATTATCCTAAGGAAGTTAATAATATACCTTCTGATATTGATCAGAATAAATTCGGTTCCCGGGTAATTGCTTCAACTTTACAGGAAATCAAAGATGGTGAAGTATTATGGCAATGGCAGAGCACAGATTATCCTGAGCTCTATGAACTGAGTATCGAGCATAACGACTTCACAAATGAGCATGCCGAATATGCGGATTATGTACACTTTAACTCATTAGCCATTGATCCAGAGGATAATAACCTTATTATCTCAGCCCGCAATATGAGCAGTATTATTAAATTAAACCGGGAGACCGGCGATATCATGTGGGTATTAGGCGGAAAAGGTGACCAGTTCGGATTGTCCGAGGAGCAAAAATTCAGCCGACAGCACAAGTTATCATTTTTGAGTGATGGCACAATACTTCTGTTCAACAATGGCAATGTTCTGCCGAAAGCACCATATCCGGTGGTCCCTGATGACAGTCCACTGCATGACAAAAAAGAAGAGACTTCCATTATGAAAATTAAAATAGATGAAGAAAACAAGGAAGTTGTCGAATACGAAAACTACCCTACCGGCGAGTTTTCCGGCACACGCGGATCTGTACAAATGCTCAACGAAAAGAAGAACATTGTATTAATCGGCTGGGGCAGCGGTGAGAACAATGACGCTACTTTCACAGAAAAAAAATTATCAACTGGCGAAGAACTGTTTGTTTTCTATCCGAAAGATGAGGGAGACATCAGTTACCGTTCTTATAAATTCGATCAATAAAATCGTCTGCGCTTCCCTTGAATTCTCAATATCATAAATCATCTGTTCCCTGCCTTAACGAAAAGGATTGGGTGCAAAAGTTTCAACCTGCTGGATAGCGACTTCAGCAGGTTTTTTTCAGCTGACGAATTAAATCATTCATCGATTTTAATGGTTGGTGTATCCTCTCATGATTAACTTCCTACAATAAATACATACTATAACTAATATAACCTTACCCCAAACGGGAGGCTGTGTTTATGAAAAAAGTCATCACATACGGGACATTCGATATCCTTCACACCGGTCACATAAACTTATTGCGCCGCGCCAGACAATACGGTGACTATTTGGTTGTTGCCATTTCTTCAGATTCGTTCAATGCTTTAAAAGGGAAACAGGCGTATTATTCGTTTGAACAGCGAAAAGTCATATTGGAAGCTGTTCGCTATGTGGATGAAGTGATCCCGGAACATGTATGGGAGCAAAAAGAAGACGATATTAAAAAGCACCAAATCGATGTGTTTGTCATGGGGGATGACTGGAAAGGACAATTCGACTATTTAAAAGAGCATTGCGACGTTATTTATTTGCCAAGAACGGTTGGCATCTCCACGACAAAAATCAAGACAGATTTGAATAGAAATGGCTAGAGAACTCGTCATTAACGTCTACCTTTTCATTTTTCGCATGCTCTTCACCCTATTTAACGTATTTCCTCAAACAAACAAGACAACATTTGTCGTGTCATTTGGCAATAATGCCTTATATACGATGAACGCGTTGGAAAAACTGACCGATCAGCGCATTATTATTTTAAAAACCCGCAAGTGCTGCATGATGTTTGAGGGTGCACCACACCGGCGGATCATTATGTTCAAATTTCCTTGTATCATCGACTGGGTGCGTTCGATTTATCATTTGGCAACGTCTGAGAAAGTATTCGTTGACAATTATTATGGCTTTCTTTCGGCCACGCGTTTCAGACGGAATACACAATGCATCCAACTATGGCATGCGGCAGGAGCAATCAAAAAGTTCGGGCTAAAGGACCATCAAATTCACAATCGTCATCCCAGTGCCTGCAGACGATTTAAACGGGTTTATAATCAATTTGACTTGGTTGTGGTGGGTTCAGAAAAGATGGCTGCGATTTTTTCGGAAGCCTTTGACATATCGGTGAGTCAATTTTTAAGAACCGGTATACCCAGAACGGATTTCTTTTTTGACACATCAGCTATGCAGGAAACCGAACGAGCATTAATCAATCAATTTCCGGTCATCAATGAAAAGAAAATCATTTTATACGCGCCAACATATCGTGACAATAATCTGTCTGCTGCCGACATTAAACTGGATATTCAAAAAATGCATACTGTTCTTAGGGATGAATATGTACTCTTCCTTAGCCTCCACCCTAAAATGAACGTCAAAGCTGAATATGATTATCCCGGGTTTGTTTATGATGTTTCCGGCCTGGATAATATCAATCACGTTCTCACCGTAACGGATGTTTTGATTTCGGATTACTCATCCGTTCCGTTTGAATATTCATTCATGCATAAACCAATGGTGTTTTTTGCCTATGATTTGGAAGAATATGCATATTCGAAAGGCTTCTGGGAGGACTATGAAGACCTTGTTCCGGGGCCTGTGGTGAAAAATACGGATGATTTGATTGATGTTCTGAAAAATGCAGACTTTCATTTGGAGCAAATTCTTACATTTGCCAATGAATGGAACCAGTACTCGACAGGGAATTCGAGTGAGAGGTTGATACAAACACTATATCATTAAATAAGCTACACGTCCTCAATAAAATTCTCAATTAATTCATAAATCTGTTCTCTTCCCGAATGAAATGGTTTCGGCTGGAAATCCTCAGTTTGCCGGATAACACCCTCAAGCTGATTGCCTTCCTGCCAGCTCAGCATATGACCTTGTCCAGCGAGGGCAGAGACGATCTGCAGCTGATGGTCATCATTATGCTCACCGTATTTGGCCAAACGGGGACAGGCAATGACGCACTTCCCTTTCTTTAATCCCATAATAATCGAACCCGTTCCTGCGTGCGTGATAATCAGCCGTGCCTGTTCATACAGCAGATCCATTTCGTTATGACTGACAAATTGTTTCAGAAACAGGTTGTCACTTTCATAACGTGTATGACCGCGCTGGACGATCACATCTTCCTGAATGATGCCCTCCTTTTTTAACCGCTCCACTTCATTTAATAATCTGGTGAATGGCAGTTCGTGGGTGCCCAATACAACGAATATCAATAGATCGACCCCCCGTAAACAGAATTTGGATAAATCCTTTGCATTGATTTCCATTGAACGATGAATAAATCGGAAATCGGGTAAACCATTTTACCCGATAGTGTCGGGCTGTCGGTTTTCGCAAAGCTTTCAATGAAGATGATTTTTTTCCGGAAAAGCTTGGCAATATAGCACATCGGCACAGCTGTGTGGGCACCTGTTGTGATAATCACGTCGGGTCTTCGCCGCAAAAAAATGCACAGGGCCTTCACCATATTGTAGGAAAACTTGAATATGTACCTGAACAAATAATTACGGGCGCCATAAACAAGCATGGATACGGGATACTTGTCCTTCAATTCCATGGTGATGGCACATTTTTCGGTGACGATATGGTATTGATAATTTTTAAATAGGGGCTCAAGCTGCAGTAACTGTGTCAAATGTCCGCCCACTGATGAAATGAGAAGTAATTTTTTCTGGTTCAACTGGATTCAGCTCCTATACTTTTGATATTGCTCAATCAGCTGTCCGATCAGTTTTTCCTGATCATATTTTTTAGCCTTTTCCTCCCCATTTGCGATCAGTTCTTTGTTTAGGCCTTCATCTTTAAGGACTTGTTCAATTCCCCGTCTTAAAGATAGTTTATTTTTCGGTTCGATCAGAACGCCCGCATTTCCGCTGAGCAAATAACTTAATCCGCCAACATTGCTGCCGACGACCGGCGTGTGACATGCCATGGCTTCTAATGCCACAAGACCGAAACCTTCCATGTATGATGGAATGACAAACACATCTGCCGCGGCCATCCATATGGCTATATCGTGCTGCTGCATCGGCGAATGTATATGGATATCCTGTATGCTTTCGTTTTTATCTATTAGCCGGTTTGCAAACGCGGGTTCTTTTTGTGCGCCGATTAAGTGAAGCTCCAGGCTTGCGTTGTTATTCTTCAGGTCGTGAAAGGTGCTTATCAGTTCACCTATACCTTTTGCTACGATGATGTTGCCAACGAACAAAATGACGGTTGCTGAAGGCGACAGGCCGATTAAATTACGTGCGTGATCCTGATCCATCGGCTTGAAAATTTGCCGGTTGACGCCCATATTCAAAACCGTAATCTTTTCCCCACTTACGTTAAATGTACTGATCATATCCTGTTTAAGTTTTTCACCGACAGCAATAATGTGATCCACTTTATAAAGCACTTGCTTTGTCTGGCTAAAGAAAAGCGCACCCTTTTTCGCCATCTTATCCAAATCACCGCCATGCGCTGTTACGATGACCCGCATGCGGAATAGTTTTTTAAATAGCAGCGCCAATTTCCCGCTTGGGTACACATAATGGGCATGAATGACATCATATTGCCTGCCTTTGAAAAGCAAGACTAAAAGGACTCGGACAATCAAGAAAGCATATTTCATGACAACAGCCGGCTTGTCTATTCGCGGATTTCTGATGGCTGCAACATCGATATGAAACCCGCGCTCCCTGAGGGTCTTTACCTGATTTTCCACAAAGATGCCAAAGCTGGGATGTGACTTACTTGGATACATCGTACTGATTACTAATATTTTCTCCACTTTCCCCACACCCTTATACATGTTTTTACGGAGAGGCTTCATTCTGGACCAGCGCGAACAGATAACCGATAAAGACCGCCAGATAAATGCTTGCAGCGGGTGATGACAGTACGTGACCTGCTGTAAATGCACTGCCAATTCCTAAAGCGACAGATACGCCTGTGAGTATGATGGGAACGTTAAGGGATTTCAGGTGATACTTGCACAATTTAATCAGAATCCGATAACCAATATAAAGCAGCGGCAATAATAATAAGATGAATCCAATCCAGCCGAAATTAAAATACCAGTCCAAAAAATCCATCTCGATTAATTTTGGCGCAAAAGTGTAGTTTCCGCCAAAACCCATTCCGAGTAATTTTTGTGAGACAGGCGCTTCCTGGTACTGTTTATTTTTTTCCTTTAAAAAATCCTTCCTGCCGCTCAGCAATTGTTGTGCCGCTTGTTTCTTCCCATCTGCATCAACATCTGCCGGACTCTTTTCCTGTTTAGCGATATTCGTTCCAAACGTAAGGTCCAGATTATTGCCGATTGGCGTTATCGGTGCTATTGCTATTGCGGCTGCCAGCAGTACCGTAAGAACGCCGAGATTGAACCAATTTTTGCTGTTATGTATGGCTTTTAAAATAAAAACTGAAATGGAAATCCCCAGCACAATCAGGACAGAGCCAAAACTGACCTTCGTGCCTATCATCAGCATCGCCCAGATGATCAGACCGATAACCGGCAATAACAGCATTTTCGTCCGGGTCGATTGTTTTTGAAGCATGTACAAAATGGTGATACTGAAACCCATCCCCAGAATGACGCTTAGTTCGTTCCCCGAAAAAAACCAGCCTGAATGGCCCTCCTTAGCCAAAGCGCCATAACTCCTATAACCGCTGCCCGTCACAGTTGCCAGTAACATGATGACTGCTATAAACGTCATATTGATCAGAACAGCTGATTGGATGACCTTCTGCCAATACTTCTGTTTTGAAAATGACGGGATGACAAACACATAAACAAGCAGCATGACAATAAAAAAGACGGTTTTGATGATATACGTCAGTTCAACCGGTATGCTAAATGACTCTTTTACCATATAATTATTCACCAAGTGCATGGTCATAAAAATACCGAGTATCACCAGATAAATAAGTGCTGACTTTCTCCCTTGTTTATCAGGCAGGAAAAAAAATATGTATCCAATACCTGCGCCCACAAGCAGCCCGCGTAAAACGGATGAAAGCGGGATATTAACATAAGCCAATACATCCAGGGCCGGCTGCAGCAGAAGAAAATAGATGAATAATTTCTCGACGTTATGCTTTTGTAAACTCAAGGCCATGAAGCCGACCCCTTTCCGTTTTTTGCCCAGGATGGCTAACTTCTATCTTAGTATTTGACATTCCAGGGTATTTTAAAACAAGAGGGATCGAATCTGATGTCAACGAAGAAAGGAGGCTGGGACATAACTAAATGATCAATACTAAA
>NZ_DATGTT010000055.1:0-8087 GCF_035301675.1 Lentibacillus sp.
CCGATCAATCTCTTTCATGGCTTGCTTTCAAATTGATACAGGGTTTCATTGGTCTTCCGTCAAAAACAGATTCTGACATCCGACCTCTTACCTCTGACATCTTTGTCATACTGGTTGTTTTGTTCAGTTTTCAAGGAGCAACTTTGTGTTGCCGTCTTTCGACAGCGACTTAATTAATATACCATCTTTCAGATTTGAAGTCAACAACTTTTTTAAATCTTGTTGTTTTGTTGGCGTTTGATGTTGCATCTGTTTTTGCAACGATTAATAATGTACCATGTTTGATTCCCTGAATCAATAGCAAATAAACAAAAAATGTTTGGTTATTCTATCCATTTTAACATGAACATATTATGCTCTTGTTTAAATGAGCAAACAGCAATTTATTGCCCCCGCTTTAGCACTTTGATTCAAGTCAAAACTGAAACGGGGACCAACTGCAACATTGACCACTGTCGATTATATACAGGCAATACACCATTTGCCCGCAAAAATTATTTATGCCGCATTTGCGGGAACAGCAGTACATCCCGGATGGACGGGGAATTAGTCAGCAGCATTACCAGCCGGTCTATTCCTATGCCAAGCCCACCCGTTGGCGGCATACCGTATTCCAATGCTTCCAGAAAGTCTTCATCCATTAAATGTGCCTCATCATTTCCGGCATCCCGTTCTTTCACTTGAGCTTCAAACCGCTCACGCTGATCAATCGGATCATTTAATTCACTAAAGGCATTCGCATGCTCGCGGCCAACTACGAACAATTCGAACCGATCTGTGAATCTTGCATCGTTTTCATTCCGCTTGGCAAGCGGGGATATTTCTACCGGATGACCGTAAATGAACGTTGGCTGCACTAAAGACTCTTCAACTTTTTGCTCAAAAAATTCATTAAGAATATGACCATACGTCATATTATCCTCAACCGCAACACCGTTTTCCCCAGCAAGCTTTAGTGCTTGCTCCGTACTCATCTCGGGCCAAAAGTCAACACCGGTGTATTCCTTGACGGCATCAACAATATGCAGGCGCCGCCATTCAGGTTCCATGTTTATTTCATCATCACCATATTGAATCGTCATACTGCCAAGTACTTCGTTGGCAATATGGGAAATAAGATTCTCTGTCAGCGTCATAACATCGTGAAAATCTGCATAAGCTTCATATAGTTCCATCATGGTGAACTCCGGATTGTGACGGGTTGATACACCTTCATTCCGGAAAACTCGTCCAACCTCATAAACTTTCTCCATACCGCCGACAATTAATCGTTTCAAATGCAATTCAATTGCGATCCGCATATACAATGGGATTTCCAGAGCATTATGGTATGTTTCAAACGGGCGCGCAGCTGCACCTCCCGGAATACCATGCATCATAGGGGTTTCCACTTCCAGAAATCCTTGTCCATCCAAATAACGGCGCATGGATTGAATGATTTTACTGCGTAGAATAAAAGTTTCTTTGCTGTCCGGATTGGTGATTAAATCCAGATAGCGCTGACGATAGCGCTGTTCAATATCTTTCAGACCATGATATTTCTCGGGCAACGGACGCAATGATTTGGTTAATAAGGTGAACTTCACAGCTTTTACTGACAGCTCACCAACTTTTGTCTTGAACATAACGCCTGCCACACCGACGATATCTCCCATATCAGCAGACTGGAAAATTTCGTAGGCTTCGTCACCGATCATGTCTTTCCGGACATATATTTGGATTTGGCCACTCAGGTCCTGAACGTGGGCAAACCCCGCTTTACCCTTTCCGCGCTTAGTCATTACACGGCCTGCAATTGTCACTTCATCGTCCTTTTCTTCCAATTCTTCCTTGGAAAACTGATCATACATGCTGACCAAATCATTTGCATAATGGGTTCTGTTAAACTTTCCCCCAAACGGGTTCACATCTTTTTCATGATAGAAATCAAGTTTTTCGCGCCGTACCCGCATATGATCATTTAATTCTTCTGTCACATTTATCACTCCATTTTATACGGCCGGTTCTGTGTTTGAAGAAACCTGGCTTTCATTAGTAAGTATCCCGGTTTCCTAAGGAGAATAACCAGGATTGCGAATCAGGAAGCTTTGCTTTTAGCTTCCAGTCCTTCTGCAAATGAATACAAAATAGCAACGAGACTTTCACGGGGTTCCGTCTCATTAATCTTACGCCGGATTTTGGACTTTCCCTTCAGACCTTGCAGCTTATACCAAGGAGTTCTTTTGGCCGCCAAATTCCTTCACGATCGGACAGACGGAAAGCATCTGAAACACCTGCCATTGGTGCAAGGACAACAAGGTTTGGAATCGTGATATCGCCGATTTGAAACATTGACTATTCTTCCTTTTTGTCCGTAAACGCTTCATCCTGCAACTCACGTTTCGATACATGCAATTGGTCAGCTATGTGATCCAGCAGTTCATCTGAAGCTTGCTGGTTCCCCCGTTCGACATCACCAAGATTAATAATAGGCATATCCAATTGTTTTGCCAGCCCTGCCTGCGTGTACCCCTTTAACTTGCGGAATGCTTTTATTCTTCTGCCGAGTCTCTCTCTGTCCATTGTCTTACATCCTTTATGTCGCTTTCAGGAAGTGCTTTTATATAATCCGCTGCACACATACGACCCGCTGCCGTGATGACCAGTTCCGGTGCAATTTCATCGAGCGGGATGAGCACAAATGCCCGCTCATGCATACGTGGATGCGGAAGGGTTAATCGTTCTGTTTCTCTATTTTCCTGATTATATATTAAAATGTCAAGGTCGATTGTGCGCGGCCCAAAGCGGATTTCCCTTCTTCTGTCCAATTGTTTTTCTATTGCTTGACAAACATCCAGCAATTCCAGCGGCAAAAGCGAGGTAGCCAGCTCAATTACCATATTTAAAAAATCAGCCTGATCTGTATAACCGACAGGTGCTGTCTTATAAACAGATGACTTTTTAATAATGGTAATCTGTTGATGATCATTCAGTGCCTCCAATGCACTCGTCAGATATTTTTCCCGCGGCTCAATATTTGATCCCAAGGCTAGGTAAATGCTCTTCATGCCTTTCGCTCCCTGAGGATTTCTACGGCAACTGACTGATAATGACCCCGTATCGGCGGATCGGGTTTGGTGACTTTCAATTTACACGCCTCAAGCAAACCAAAAGAACGGAACAATTCATCCGCGATGTCTTCAGCAATTGCCTCCACCAGATTTTTCGGCTCACCTTCCACAATATCTTTGACGACGTTATATATCTCGCCATAATCAATGGAATCATTCATATCATCCGAGCGACTCGATGTTTTCAAGTCAAGCATCAATTCAACATCAACATAAAATCGCTGTCCAAGTGTATTCTCTTCCGGGAATAAGCCATGATACCCATAGAATTCCATCTGATTCAGCAAAATTTTATCCAAGACCCTCAACTCCTCGTTTACCAAGCATTGTGTCCATCATTTTCGCCAATTCGGCGTGTACTTTTACATTATGAACCCGAACAATTTGAACACACTTCGTAATCCCCAGACATGTTGTGGCACCCGTCCCGTTATCACGCTCATCAGCCGGGACATCCAGAATTTTGCCGATAAAAGACTTGCGTGATGTCCCGAGCAGGACGGGGTATCCCAGTTCATGGAATTCCTCCAGCTGATTCATGACCGTCAGATTGTCAGCTGGTGTTTTAGCAAAGCCGATGCCAGGATCAAGCACGATTTTTTCCGGTGCAACACCCGCTTCCAGGGCAATATCGATGCTTTCCTGCAAATCCTGTTTCATGTCAGGAATTAATGAGACATAATTTTTGTTTGTCCGGTTATGCATTAAAATAATGGGTACATTGTAATCAGCGGCAACACGTGCTATGTCAGGTTCCCGCTTGCCCCCCCAGACATCGTTGATAATCCCAGCGCCTGCCTCAACTGCCTGCCGTGCCGTTTCAGCTTTATATGTGTCGATAGAAATCGGAATCGTTATGTTCTCCTTGACTGCCCGGATGACCGGCAAAATCCGATCGATTTCTTCTTCCTGTGAGACAGCTTCATGATCCGGCCGGGTGGACTCACCTCCAATATCAATGATATCGGCGCCCTGCGCTTCCATTAAAACCGCCTGTTTAACCGCCCGTTTGACTGTCGTGTAACTACCGCCATCCGAGAATGAGTCGGGTGTAACGTTCAGTATTCCCATAATATGTGTCCGTTCATCCAATTGTAACGTTCTTGAATCAGTCGTTAACCTCATACTGTACCTTCTTTCAAATCTGTAAGTGCAAGTCTCTTCTAGAGTATTATTCATATCGTATCACACCATAAAAAAAAGGACTAGCACGGAAATGAACCTGTGCCAATCCTTGAATCGCACTAATTATTCTTCGTCATATTGGTAAAGCGGTGTGGACAGGTAACGCTCACCATTATCCGGGATGACCGCAAGCACTTTTTTGCCTTTGCCCAATTTTTTGGCAACCTTTTTGGCTGCGGCAACCGCTGCCCCGGCTGAAACACCGCCCAGGACCCCTTCCTCTCTGGCAACTTCACGGGATGTTTGAAAAGCTTCGTCATTTGAAATCCGGACGACATCATCATAAAGATCCGTATCCAGAATCTTAGGAACAAAGCCTGCGCCAAGCCCCTGAATTTTATGCGGACCCGGTGAATCTCCGGAAAGAACAGCAGAATCATCCGGTTCAACAGCGTAAAGTTTTACATCTTTAAAATGGTCTTTCAGGACTTTTCCGGCGCCGGTAATGGTTCCGCCGGTTCCGATACCGGAAATGAACGCATCAAGTCCGTCGTCCATCTGCTTTACAATTTCCTCTCCGGTTGTACGGGCATGCACTTCCGTATTGGCTTCGTTATTAAATTGCTGCGGCATAAAATAGCCATTTTCTTTCTGCAGTTCTTCAGCTTTTTTAATCGCACCCTTCATGGCGTCCGCCCCAGGTGTCAATACCAATTCGGCACCATATGCGCGCAGTAAATTACGGCGTTCCTTGCTCATTGTATCAGGCATAACCAGGATTGCCTTATATCCTTTTGCGGCCGCAACCATAGCCAGACCAATACCTGTATTGCCGCTTGTCGGCTCAATAATCGTGTCGCCTTCTTTTAGCTCGCTCTCTTTTTCTGCAGCTTCAATCATTGATAAAGCAATCCGGTCTTTCACGGAGCTGCCCGGGTTCATGAATTCCAGTTTCAAATAAATATCAGCACTGTCCTTTTCAGCTGAACGATTTAACTTCACAATAGGTGTTTCTCCAATGAGGCCGGTTATATTATCAGCAACTCTCATTTTGACTCCTCCTAATTCCAAGCATTTTTATAGGATTTATATTTAATGTACGTTTAAATCGAAAAAATGTCAATAAATTTCATCTGAATATGTTATTCATAAATCCAGTCAGTCTCCAGCTCATCCCACAATGTATCAGCTGACAATGATTGATGCATTTGGTTCAGTGCCAGTTCCCGCTCCACATACGGTTTTATCTCGTCATAATCAAATGTGATGGAAGGAAGTTTACGGTGAAGATAAACGATTGCCACCCCGGCATGCGTCTGAAAAGGTTCGCTGAATGTACGTTCTTTCATATTTTCAACTTTATCCAGATAACCTTCAGGCCAAAATTGGCTCGTATTGACCAAAAAGCCTAAATACCCACCATTATCCTTTGTTTCTTCATCTATCGAATACTCCTGTGCCAGTAAATCAAATGATGCGCCGTTCTCAAGCTCGGAATTCACTTTACCGGCTGTTTCCATATCGGGTACCACAATATGGGAAACTTGAGTTGAAGCCTTGAAGTCATATTGATCCTTATAATCCTGATAATAATTTTTGACTTTTTCATCCGGTATATCTGTGCCAGCTGTCAGAAGAGCTTCCAATTGGTAACGGTGTTTAATATCCTTCCGCCATTGCTCCTTTTTATTCTTTGTCTCCTCTTCGGTCATAACACCCTGCATCGTCGTCAGTTGTGCTATTTCCCGGGTAATGACTTTCTCATCAATGGTTACGTTGCTTTCCTCAGCCAACTGTTGTACCACCCGCCGATTCATCATGTCCTTTAGCTGCTTTTTCCCGTGGTTCTCACGTAATGTGAGCATCCATCCATCAAATGAAATTGTTTGATCACCTACAGAAGCAACCGGCTCTCTCTGGTTGATTTGATTGTTATTGTGACCAAGCGGCACTGCCTCATTCCGATTCCATAAAGTGAGGGTGGCAATATTTGTTACAAGCAGAACTGCAATAATACCCCAGAGAAGTTTCTTGTCCATCGGATGCTCCTTTCCGCTTCAATCGTTTACTGAGAGAATTGTTTAATTATTTTCCTTCAGTTCTTCCAGCTCCTGCTCAGACAAATGGTAGACTTCATTACAGAAATGACACCTTGCTTCTGCACCGTGGTCCTCGTCTATCATGCTCTGGATTTCTTCACTGCCAAGACCCATAATCGCTTGTTCGACACGTTCTTTGGAGCACTTGCATTGAAAGCGGACAGGCAGGCGGCCATGAATCGTTATTTCTTCATTTCCAAACAGCCGCTCAAGAATTTCTTCCGGTGAATTTCCTTCCCTGATTAAGGTTGATATGGCCGGAAATTCCTGAATTTGTTCCTCCAGTCGGGTGATCACCTCTTCGTCAGCACCAGGCATCACTTGGACAATAAAGCCGCCGGATGCCGATATGCTCAAATCAGGGTTAACTAACACCCCGGCGCCAACCGCGGAGGGCACCTGTTCAGAGTTTGCAAAGTAGTAAGTAAAGTCATCACCGATCTCACCGGATACAATCGGAACCTGACCCGTGAAATGTTCCTTTAAACCTAAATCCTTCACAACACTGAGATTGCCTTCTGTACCAACTGCTCGGGCGACATCCAGTTTTCCTTTTTCATTTAAATCAAAATCAACATGCGGATTCGTTACGTAACCGCGCACATCCCCTGTCGCATCACTGTCAGTAATGATTGCGCCAATCGGTCCGTTCCCTTCAAACTTTACCGTAAGTGAATCTTCACCTTTCAGCATCGCTCCCATCATGGCACTGATCGTAATTGTCCGTCCCAGAGCGGCTGAGGCAGTTGCCCACGAATCCTGGCGCCTTCTCGCTTCCTCAACCGTATTTGTCGAGCTAATGGCATATGCTCGAACCTTTCCGTCATATGCAGTCGCTTTTAAAAGATAATCTTTCATGTTATAGGTTCCATCTCCTTTAAATTTTTCAATTAAAAATCTTCTGCTTGCATATTTTGCTTATAAATCAGATAAAGTCCTTTTAACGTTAAATATTTATCGGCATAATCAATTGTTTCGGATGCCTCGGTAAATAAAGATGCAAGGCCGCCGGTTGCTATAACGGTTGGTTTTGTTCCCATTTCCTGCTTCATCCGATTGACAATCCCGTCAACCTGCGAGGCATAGCCGTAAAATACCCCGGACTGCATCGCATCTTCCGTTGTACGGCCAACCACGCTTTTCGGAGCCTGTAATTCAACCTTAGGCAGCTTTGACGCTTTGCTGTTAAGAGCCTCCATGGATATCAGTATCCCCGGTGTAATTAAACCGCCATGATAGGCTTTTTCATGATTAATATAACAAAAGGTTGTTGCTGTTCCAAAATCAATAATAATCAGCGGAGCGCCATATTCATCAATGGCACCTACTGCATTCACAATACGGTCAGCCCCGATTTCATTTGGATTTGGATACGCCATTTTTAAATATGAATGAACAGACTCTTTGCCGATAATGAGTGGGTCCAGACGAAAATATTTGGTGCACATTTTTTCCAGAGAAAACATGATTGGCGGCACTACAGATGAAATAATCACCCCGGTGATATCCGAGAATGAAAGATTCTCATGTCCCAGGAATGATTTTACAAGAACAGCATACTCATCTTCCGTTTTATACCGATCCGTCTTAATGCGCCATTCGTGGATTAATGTATCATCCCTAAAAACACCCAGGACCGTGTTTGTATTTCCTGCATCGAGCACAAAAAGCATTAATAACCAAACCTTCCTGTATACCTTTTTCTATCTTTTTACTATATCATAAAGTGAAACTTCAATCAGTGGGGGCGATT
>NZ_DATGTT010000056.1:0-4143 GCF_035301675.1 Lentibacillus sp.
GATATTTCTCCACTGTTCATTAAGAAATAATCTTTCATTAACTGAACGCCATCAACACCGTTGTCAACTTCTTCTACAATATGTCCTTGTTTCTCCAGCCACTTCACAGTCTTCGATACTGCCGCCTTGGCATCTTCTGAAACCGGCGTTCCAACCGGTGATTTGGTGGAATACGCAATTTTTAACTGCTTTGGAAAAGGTTGTTGCATTGCTTCCTTATAACTACCTGGATATAACGGTGTTTGAAATGCCGCTTCCGGTTGTACTGTTTGAAGAATATCCAGCATTGCAGCGCTATCCCGAACACTTCGGCTAAGCGCAAAGTCAATCGATGCCCCTTGCCATTGCCTGCCAACGCCAGGTCCAACCGGTGTACGCCCGCGTGTAGGTTTCAGTCCGAATAATCCGGTAAAAGAAGCCGGTATGCGGATGGAACCTCCACCATCACTTGCCCCTGCCATTGGAACGATCCCTGACGCAATTGCCGCTGCTGATCCACCACTTGATCCGCCAGGCGAATAGTCTGTATTCCATGGATTCCGCGTTGCCCCGTGGGTTTCAGGCTCCGTAATATTTTTCAAACCAAACTCCGGTGTGTTTGTATGACCCATGAATAGAAATCCCGCTTCACGAAGCTTTTCAACAAAATAGGAGTCCTGCTCTGCAGTCATCGCTTTTAATAGCTTTGCCCCTGATGTCATTGGTTCGCCTTTTACCGCCTGGGAAATATTTTTTAACAGGAGTGGAACACCCGAAAATGGACTGTTCTCAACGTTTACTTTCTTGGCCTCTTCTAAAACTTTTTCTTTTCTAGCAGACGTGATCGTATTTAAGGAAGGGTTAACTTTTTCCAACTGTTGGAAACTTAATTCCAGTAATTCCTGTGGAGTGGTTTCTTTTTTCCTGATCAATGCTGCCATATCTGTGGCATCTAAAGTTATATATGTTTTCAGATCCATCATTACACCTCAATTATTCAATATTTACCATTATTGTATCATCGAACGAACAGCAAACCCAAATAGACGTAAGAAAATGCGATGCGTCACATTTTCTTACGCCTGGTGATTCTCATAACATCGTTCCTATTCCTTTTCCTCTTTCTTCCAAGGTGGGTCTCCAATATCATGCAGCTTTCCATTAATTTTATAAATACTATAAGGTATTGCGAAAGTGAGCACCGTACAAATCATAATCAAACTGTCCTGTAAAACGCCTGTAATACGATCTAACATGTTATCCAGCGCCCTTCATTTGGTTTTGTGTGTCTCACTACTTCCTATGTTCCCTATTCTTTGCCCTGTCGGTGACACCTGTTTGTCGAACATTAACCTCTGCTGAAACATGGATATTTGCTTTGGAAAAATAATTCTCTCCGTTTTCCCAGTTGTCCTTGATTTTCTCCCATAAAGCGTAATGCTTTTGCTTCAAAGTCTTTCCTATCTCAAGAACATCGGTATTTAATTCATGCTGCACCTTCTTAATTGTTTGATTGGCAAGTTGTTCGATTTCTTCGGCAACCTTATCTTCAATCTTCGCTATATATGCTTCGTCTAAAAGGCTTCTATCTCCAAACATTTCAGCGATACCGCCGTTAGCCTTAATATTAATAGAAACCTCTAAATTACCCGGATCCGTTGTATCTATGTCCATTTTCAGATTAGTCCCGGTGACTTCATAGGCCATGGGCTTATTATCTATTTCAAAAACGATAGATCCACTCTTATTCTTTTCCGTTAGAAGATTCAACCCCTTTGTTTCTTCTCCAGTTAATGTCCCGACCATTTGGTTATTATAGCCACGGAAAACAGCTGTTTTATCATCGTGAACTTTGCTTTTATCTTCCTCGGCTGCAATTTTCGGTAAAACATAACTAAAGGGCTGTAGTAAAAATCCGTGTAAGTCACCTATTTGAACAGAAGAAATCATTTCTAATGCCTCCTGTTCATTGTCAGTAACAGTATTAAGGAACATGGCCGGGATTCTTTCTGGCTTTGGTTCTATTTCTAGTATTTCCTTGGCTTTTCCTTCAGAAATGTAGATATTTACCCCCCTGCGCATCTCATGGTCACGTATAAAAAAATCCACTAATGTAGCAAGTAATTCGGGGGTATCCGCTAGTTCTTCAGAGACAATGAGCACTTTTAAATGCTCGTAAAATGGAACCCTACTTGTTTGTGATGCCATATTTCGTCCTATATTAAACATACTTTCTCCGTGCACCGTTAAATTTAAAAATGCCTTTTGTTCTCCGCCACCCTCTGCGGGTGTTCCTATTCCGGCTGGGATCACAAATTGATTCGTCAGCGCTATCATCAGATTTTCCTTTGTTTGCCCATCAACCTGGTCAATAGCAGTGCCTACAACAAATCCATGTTCCTCAATGTTTTTTTCATCCCAGCAACCCGCTAATAAAACAGACAGTAAACTGCACAGGAACATTATTATTGCCATTCGTTTAGCCAACATGTTTCACTCCCCTTATTTTAGCGATAACAAAGAGAAAGATAACAACAAATGTCGTATAGATAATTGCAGTGAAACCAACAAAACTGCCAAGCGCAGCAACTTCTACGATATCATGCGGCAACATAGCTGCGAAATAAACGAGCGGTGATAAAATAAAAATGACTTTGACTTTCGGAGCTTTTTTAAAGATAGATGTGATTGCAAAAACAGCAACGTCAAAAGTTAATACGGCTGTATTAAAAATAGCCATAATCCAGACGACAAAAAATATCGATTCGAATCGCTCAAAGAACTCCCCAGGAATTTCTACTGCTTTAGCTAACTCAATCGTGGGATAGATTAAATTCATGGTAACGTGATTCCCAAACACACCGATGCACATGACATAAATAAAAAGGTATATTCCAACAGGGATACTCATACCTATTACAGCCTGTTTTGGAGCTTTTTTTGGTTGCTTTACAAGGGCAATATAGAGCCATAAGACACCCATTCCAATATAGGAAGTAGATACATCACTGATCCCTTTGATATGTCCTTGAAAACCGGTTTTAAATATAGGTAAGAGATTACCTACATCTATTCGGATCAGATTAAATAACAAGAGTACAAAAGAAACTAGTAAAATGATTGGAAAAAACAACATATTCAAACGAAACAACGCTACCCTTGATCCGGAAATGCCGTATATAACTACAAGTAAGAAAATGAGTGAAACAACCTCCAGCGGTGTACGATCAAATATATATTGTTTGGACATTTCACCAATTTGGCGGACTTGGAACACTACCATTTGCAAGGCAATCATAGCAAAAAGAAATGTTAAAATAATAGCCACCGGTTTAGATGCGATGAGTGAGGCGTAGTTTATGAATGATTGACCCGGGAAACTTGCTGCCATTTTAGCAATTGCCCAAGTTAAAAAAATAGCAATCATCCCTCCGACCAGAATGGAAATCCATCCATCGGCACCTACCGTTACAGCTGCCAAACCTTTAGGAAAAGTTAGTACGCCTACACCAATAACGACGGAAGGCATCAAAATCATGATTTCTCTTCCAGTAATACCTTCATCCGCATACTCGAAACGTTTCACTTTTACTTCTCCTTCCTGTCCGCTGATACCTTATCATTTGTTTGCATTGCCTTTGGCCGTCTTGTCATCAGTGGAACCGGTGCGCGGAAAATGAGATCATTCCAATCTGACAAAAAGGTTGGGGCGAATGGCGTAGAATAGGGAACACCTATACTCTTTAGATTTACAATATGGATGTTCAGCATAATATAAGCCAGGATAATCCCAAAGAGCCCAAAAACAGCAGCCGCAAGCATAAAGCCAAACATAATGATTCGGAATGTAATGGCAACACTATAAGATGGAACGGCAAACGATGCAATTGCATTCAAGGCAACAACAATAACCATGACCGGACTGACAATCCCGGCGGAAACTGCTGCTTCCCCAATAACCAATCCCCCGACAATACCGATTGTTTGTCCAATGGTCGTTGGTAGGCGCGCCCCGGCCTCTCGTAGCAACTCCATGGTAATTGTCATAAACAATGCTTCGACAAACGGTGGAAAAGGCACACTTTCCCTTGTCGCGGCAATCGAGAATGCTAATTTCGAGGGAATCAATCCAACATCATAGGAAATAAGCGCGACATATAAAGC
>NZ_DATGTT010000057.1:0-4776 GCF_035301675.1 Lentibacillus sp.
GGGTACCCCGTTGCAATGGCGATTATGCCCGCTATTCCGAGCAGAACCGGGTAAATACTATAGGGCATGATGGAAACGGGCGATATCGATGCAACGCCGGCAACCGCCAGCAGTTGTGCGCCATATGGCAAAATGCCCTGGAAAGCACTTGCGAAAATATCCAGCACGCTTGCTGTCCGGCGCGGGTCGACACCGAACCGTCCGGAGATCTGTTTAGCCAATGAGCCAACGCTGATAATCGCAATGGTATTGTTGGCCGTTGACAGGTCAAAAACACTGACAAGTCCTGCGACCCCCGCCTCAGCACCTTTTCTCGAGCGAATTCGAGTGCTGATAGTGTGCAGGAGGAAATCGATTCCGCCGTTCACGCGAATCAGTTCAACCAATCCGCCAAGTAAAATCGATAACAGGGCCAGCTCCTGCATGCCGGCCATGCCATCGCCAAGCAAATTCAGGAATTCCATGATATCAAACGTACTGTAAAAAAGCCCGACTGCTCCAGCGAAAACGATTCCGCCGATTAATACGTAAATCACATTCACCCCGGCGACGGCAAAAATGAGTACCGCAAGATAGGGCAACACCTTCACCAGATCATACGGGTGCTCACCGCTGATCGATCCGCCGGCATCCCATGTCATGACACCGAAAATAATAGCAGTCACGATGGCAGCCGGAAGGGCAATAAAGATGTTCACTTTAAATTTATCGTTCATTTTGACAGCTTGTGTTTTAACAGCAGCGATGGTTGTATCCGAAATGATGGATAAATTATCACCGAACATCGCTCCGCTGATGATCGACCCTAAAATCAGTGGGGTGCTCATTCCTGTCTGATCAGCGAGACCAACACCAATCGGAGCGAGGGCAACGACCGTTCCGACCGAGCTCCCCATGGAAATGGAAATGAAGCAGCCGATAATAAATAAGCCAACAATCAAAAGGTTTTCAGGAATAAAAGTCAGGCTGAGATTGACGGTTGAATCAACAGCACCGACGCCCTCCGCCACTGCGGAGAACGAGCCGGCCAGCAGATAAATGATAACCATAAGCATGATGTTGGGGTGCCCGGCCCCTTTGGTCAAATGATCAAGTTTATCCTGAAATGCCATTTTTCGGTTCATAAACAGTGCAGTCAAAACAGCGATAAAGACTGCAACAAGTACCGGCAATTTATAAAAATCGCCACTGAGAAGACCGGAGCCGATAAACAGAACTAGAAATATGAAAAAGGGTAATAATGCCGATGCGCGTCCTTTGTTCAATTCTGGTGCATTCATTGCTGTTCCTCCATTCGTTGTTGGATTCCTGTGGGTTCAGGGTTGTTGGATGATATATTGTGAAAAAACTGGTGTACTGGTTGTCCGTTGTTTTTAAGCTAAAAAACAAAAAAACCTCCCGTTTTGGAAGGCGTTCGACCGGACACCTTATCTTTCAAAACGCTTGAAACTGCGATTTGCTGGAATTGGCACCTTGCAATTAAGCTTGCAGGTTGCCGGGCTTCACAGGGCCAGATCCCTCAGCCGCTCTGGATAAGTTTTATGAAATTGGATAATAGAGAGTATAATACACGCTTGCAGTTATGTCAATAGAGCCGTTTGCTGGCTTTTCATCATGCGGGCTACAAGTCATTTAAACTTATCACTAGCTCCTGCGTCCAACCAATGTTCTTATGTGATTAGCTCTCTTGCAGCATTGTGAGCGGTCTTTAAGAAAGGATTGTGCCTCTTTTGATTCCTGGTTAGCGGTGAAATGTCTATTTTGTTGTTCGGATATTTGAAAGATGTTTGTTTAAAGGTAAGTTGTCAAAAAGGAACAGGGGGACGACTATTCACTTTCAAGCTACTCTTTACGCCCTTTTTCCTGTTTGACCTGCTTAATCCAGTCATCGATTTGTTCTTTAGTCCAGCCGGCTTTGTCTCCAATCATGACTGTCGGCTCAGGCAGCTTACGACAAAATATCAGAATTTTCCTATGTTAAAAAATGATCAACCCCTCAACCTGAAATTGCGAATATCGCAAGGAACCGTCTCCCATTTATATAATAGCAGGGGGGATATTTATTTTACCCGACAATATGTACATGAGTTATGCAGGGAATGCAAGTCTGTCCCTAAAAACATACATGATCTGTCCAACCTCTGAATAGCCATAAAGAAAGAGCTTCTAGCAGGGGGAGAATGTATGCTGCAATTCATTCTGGAGCTGTTCACCAGCGAACAGATAGCGAAAGACATTTTAGCGAATCCAACCACCGAACTGATTTTCATGATTCTGTTTACCTCCTTTTTCCTCACCGTTTTGGTTCATATCGGCTTATTTACAAAACTTAAAAAAATACGAAACTACATTACAACAACGAATCGATTGGATATGGAACCACTGAGCACCTTTCAAGCGGAGTATGACCGGATTCGGCAGGAGGAACCGGTCAAGCCGGAAACGTTTGTCCAAGCGAAATTTTCCGGCTGGCGTGTTTTTAACGTGCCGGTTGTCAATCTGATTAAAATGATTCAGATGACCGTTTCTGTTTTTATATTAATTGGGGTGTTGGGGACCTTTATCGGTCTGACCATCGCGCTGGGAAGTATCAATGTGACGGGCAGTCAATTGGTTGAGAACATAGCTGCTGTCCTGTCGGGGATTGATGTAGCATTTTATACCAGCATTGCCGGGATGGGGCTATCCCTGATTATGACCGTCCTGATTAAAGTGTTGAATACGGAACATATGCTGACGGATATCATGTTAAAAGTTGAATCAAATTTAGAAGGAAACGAACAGGATGGAATCAACCGGCTGATTGACGTGTCTGAAGCGATTGACCAATCGATTCAGCATCTCCAGGAAACGAATCAGCAGTCACTGACTGGGATTGAAAATGCGTTCGCCGGATTTCAGGAATACACCGCTGGACTGCAACAATCGGCAAAAGATCTGGCGGCATTTAATGATGGGCTTTCCAGTAATCTGGGGGAATTTCAGGAACTGTTCCACCATATGAAAGACGTGACGGATGGCTTTGGCGAGTCCACCACCAAGCTGAATAATAACTTTGATTCATTGTTTTCCTACTTTAAAAAGATGGATGGAAAAAATGAGCGAATGGTCAAAGCATTTGAACATACGTATGAGCGCGTTAAAGAAGTTTCAGAAGCGCAGATGGACAGCCTGAATCATTTCGAGGAGTCGGTTGGAGAGCTGAAATCCTTCACGTCGTCCATCATGGAAGAACAGCAATCCATTCACAATAAATTTGAAAACATCACACAGAAAAGCCATGACCTGGCAGAAAAAATGGAGGCACACAATCAGGATTTCAAACAGGTATTTGGAAGTGATCTCAGCTCGAAACTGACCGGAATCATTACGAATCTCGGCGATCTATCCAAGGACTTTGATAAAATGGGGGGCTCGATCAGCCAGTTGCCTCAAGCTCTTGAGGTGATCAATCAGACACAAGCGGAGTACAAGTATCTCTTGTCCGACCGATTTGACGAGCTGAAGGAGTTTAACCGGACCTTCAACAATCATCTGAAAGCTCATTCCGAGGAATCGAAGGCGTTTGAACGACAAATGCAGGAAGCGGCCCAAACGTATGAAAAGCTCGGTATGCAGAATAACCAGCTGATTCATGAAATAAACAAAACCATATCCCAGATAAATCAATCGTTCCAGCAGCGCGAAAACCAAGTTGATGCTAGTGTCGATGTTTTAAAAAATACCCTTTCCAATTATGTAGCTAATCTGGAAGGGATACTGGGCGACAAGCTTGATAAGGTCGCCCGGAACATCAATGATTCAGTAGAAATGACAAATAGTGGGATCAAGAAGGAATTCCAGGAAATAAAACGTCTGTCAGAAGACATTCAGCAAAGCAATTCCCGTTACATCCAGCAAACACTTCAGGATCTAAGCAGGGAGATACAAGGGCTGAACAGGCAGATGAGTGGGACCGGCCAGACCACTCAAACTATGAACGGTGCAGGGTTGAGGCGAAATGAATACTAAATATCATCGCCTTTTCAAAAAGGAGCAGGACGACGGGCATTTCTGGCCATCTTTTACCGACCTCTTGACCATTATTTTATTATGTTTCATCTTAATTTTCATTGCGATGATGATTATTAAATCACTGCAGATTGAAGAGATGAAAAAGACAATCGATCAGATCATGGGGGTTCGTTCCCAGCTGGTCAATGATTTACAGACAGAATTCAGCGATTCGCCAATGGGGATTGAAGTGGATGAGGAGACAGGTGCAATTATTTTTAATACGGAAATTCTATTTCCATATGATGAATCCGAACTGAAAAAGGAATCCTATCAGTTTTTGGATGAATTCGTGCCTAAATATCTGGATATCTTGCTAAAAAGCGGCTATGAAAAATATATTGCTGAAATCATTATCGAAGGGCATACCGACCGCGACGGGAGCTATATGTATAACATGCAGCTCTCACAGGAACGGGCCTACAGTGTTGCCGAATACATTCTGAGCGATGACTTTCCATATAAAAATATCCAGCAGCACCTGAAGGATAAATTAACCGTCAACGGCAAGTCATATACCGACTTCCGAACCGATGACACCGGCAATTACAGTGCAGAAGACTCCAGAAGAGTGGAATTTAAATTCCGGCTCAAGGACGAGGAGATTCTGGAGAAAACACGGGAGATTTTGAAGGAGTGAGTGCTGGGCAGCAACCAATTATTTATTGCACAAGTGTCCGCCAACTGCTGTTTCTGCCTCAGCAACAGTGCAGTATCACTGTC